>WHTT01000029.1:246-70391 GCA_009377605.1 Luteitalea sp. | reverse complement strand
AAGCGCTGGAATGCCAAGCAGTGCCGCTTCGAATGCTCCGGCCACGGTGCCGGAGTACGTCACATCATCGCCGATGTTGTAACCCTTGTTGATTCCAGAGACGACGAGGTGCGGCCGCGCGCGGAGCACACGTGCGAGGCCGATATTCACGCAATCAGTGGGTGTCCCGTCCACGCAGTAGACACGCTCTGCAAGCTGTTCGATGCGCAGAGGCCTCGTGAGCGTGAGGCCATGGCCGATACCGCTTGCCTCTCCTAGAGGCGCCACGACCGTGACCTCCCCCAGGCTCTCGAGCGCTCCCGCTAACGCCTCGATCCCCTCCGCTCGAACCCCATCATCATTTGTGACAAAAATCCGGATCATCGTCTTCCGAGTATATCGGTTCTCGGTCCTTGGTCCTTGGTCCCTGGTTCTTGGTCCACTGGTGGAGCGGGGTGCTCCGCAGCAGGATGAAGCGCCCAAGCACCAAGCACGAAAGACCGAGAACCGAGAACCAAGAACCGACTTCGTATACGATGCCAGATGTGTCGAAGCCGTTCGATGCCGTGCTGCTCATCGCGTTCGGCGGTCCGCAGAGACGCGATGACATCCGTCCCTTTCTCCAGAACGTGGTTCGCGGACGCAAGATCCCGCCAGAGCGTCTCGAGGACGTCGCTCGTCACTACGAACGACTGGGTGGCGTGTCACCGATTACGGAGCTGACGATGCGGCAAGCCAACGGGCTTGCCGCGACGCTGGCCGCGCGCGACTTGCCCCTGCCCGTGTACGTGGGCATGCGAAACTGGCACCCGCTGCTCGTCGAGACGCTCGACGCGATGGCGCGCGCCGGCGTCCGCCGCGCGATTGGCGTGATCGCCGCCGCGCATCGCTCCTACTCGAGCTGTGGCCAGTATCGTCAAAACGTCCTGCAGGCGCAGGAAGCGCTCGTGGCGGCACACCGCGAGGCGCCACGCCTCTTCTATACGAGTGATTGGCACGCACACCCAGGTTTCGTGCGCGCCGCGGCCGAGGGTGTCCGTGCTGCCCGAGCGACGTTACCCGACGCACTCGCTGAGCACACGCGGGTCGTGTTCACCGCGCACAGTATCCCGTCCCACATGGCGCACGCGGACACCTACACGCGACAGCTCCAGGAATCGGCGCGGCTGGTCGCGGAGGAGCTGGGGCTCGACCGCGAGCGTTGGGATGTGGCGTACCAGAGCCGAAGCGGACGTCCCAACGATCCTTGGCTCGAGCCGGACATCAACGGGTATCTGCGGACCGCCCAGCGCGAAGGCGTTCGGAGCGTTGTCGTCAGTCCGCTGGGCTTCGCGTGTGATCACATCGAGGTGCTCTACGACCTGGATCACGAGGCGCGCGCCACCTGCAAGGAGCTGGGCATGATCATGGCGCGGGCCACCGCCGTGAACGACCATCCGGCCTTTCTCGACGCGCTCGCCGACGCCGTGTGTGCCACGTATGAGTGCTATCGCCGTGGTATTCCGCTCGCGTTGTTCGATGCAGAGCATCCCACGGCGCAGGAGCTTGCGCCTCCGGCGACGGTGACAAGGTGACAAGGTGACCGGGCGGGACGAGCCGTGTTACCCGCGGCGGACGACCTCCACCTCGATCACGGAATCACCCGTTCACCTTGTCACCGCTTCACCCGGTCCGAGGGCGCATGTTCCCCGCCAGCACCCTCTTGCGGATCCGGATGCTGGCAGGCGTGACCTCGACCAACTCATCGTCGGTGATGAACTCGATCGCTTGTTCGAGGCCAATCCGGCGCGGCGGGATGAGGCGAATGCCCTCCTCCGCCGTCGAGGCGCGCATGTTGGTGAGCTTCTTCTCTTTCGTGATGTTGACGTCCAGATCGTTGGGACGCGCGTTCTCGCCGACGACCATCCCCTCGTAGACCCTCGTGCCCGGCTCGACGAACATCTCGCCACGTTCCTGCAGGTTTGCAATGGCGTAGGCAGTGCACGCTCCGCCGCGGTCCGCCACCAGCACGCCGGTAGGCCGCGCCGGAATAGCGCCGTGCCACGGCTCCCACCCTGCGAAGAGATGGTGCATCATGCCGGCCCCGCGCGTGTCGGTCAGAAACTGCGAGCGAAAGCCGATGAGCCCGCGCGCGGGAATCCGAAACTCGAGCCGCACCCGGCCACTGCCATGATTGATCATCCGCGTCATGATGCCCTTGCGGCTACCGAGCTGCGCGATCACCACGCCTTGGTGCTCCTCGGGCACATCCGTGATCAGCTCCTCGATCGGCTCGAGCACGACACCCGCTTCGTGGCGGGTGACGATCTCGGGTCGCGACACCTGGAGCTCGTACCCTTCCCGCCGCATCATCTCGATGAGGATGGAGAGCTGGAGCTCGCCGCGGCCAATCACTTTGAACTGTTCGGGCGAGGCAGTATCCTCCACGCGGATCGACACGTTCCCGATCAGCTCGCGCTGCAGACGCGTCTGCAGCTGCCGGGATGTCACGAACCGCCCTTCCCGGCCAGCAAACGTCGAGGTGTTGACGCTGAAGATCATCGAGACCGTTGGCTCATCGATAGCAATCGGCGGGATCGGCTCGGGCGCCTCGGCCTCAGAGACGGTTTCTCCAATGGTGATGTTCTCGATGCCAGCCAGGCAGACAATGTCGCCGGCGGCCGCTTCGTCGACGTCGATTCGTTTGAGCCCGTCGAACGCGAGGAGCTTCGTCACCCTCGTGCGCTCGACTGACCCATCGAGCTTGCAAACGCCCACGTTGTCGCCAATCCGCACACGCCCATGGAAGATGCGGCCAATCGCAATCCTTCCGAGATAGTCGCTGGCATCGAGATTGGCCACCAGCATCTGCAGCTTGCCTCCTCGATTGCCCTGCGGTGGCGGGATATGTTGCACGATGGCGTCGAAGAGTGGTCGGAGGTCGGTTCCCAGTGTTGCGGCGTCCAGGCTCGCGAGACCCACGCGCGCATTGGTGTAGATCACCGGAAACTCGAGCTGATCTTCGACGGCGTCGAGATCGATGAAGAGATCGTAGATCTCGTTCAACACCGCCTGAGGACGGGCGTCGGCGCGGTCGATCTTGTTGATGACGACAATCGGCGTCAGGCGGCGGTCGAGAGCTTTTCGGAGCACGAATCGCGTCTGTGGCAGCGGCCCCTCCGACGCGTCGACCAATAACAGCACCCCGTCCACCATCGACAGCGTCCGTTCGACCTCACCACCGAAGTCCGCGTGCCCAGGCGTGTCCACGACGTTGATGATGAGGTCGCCGTACCGCACCGCCGTGTTCTTGGCGAGAATCGTGATGCCTCGCTCTCGCTCCAAATCGGTGTTGTCCATCGCACGCTCGAGAACGCGCTCGTTGGACCTGAAGACACCGCTCTGGTGCAGGAGGGCGTCGACGAGTGTCGTCTTGCCATGGTCCACGTGGGCGACGATGGCCACGTTCCGGCGAAGCGCGTTCGCGACGGAGCCTACGAGACGAGCCTGCGTGGAAGCGTCGACGTCGGGCATCCCGCCAGTATACTGGGCTCGACCGCTCTGCGGGAAAGGAAGTGGTGGCGGGCGGCGTACGCGTTGTGGGCCCGCGCACCGAGAGGCACACGAGCCCAGCGTCGCCCAAACAACGTGTGGTGACGGCCGCCTCGGCGAGGCGGCCGTCCGCTAGAACGAGCCGTCACGTTCCGGCTACACCGTGGTCGGCTTCGCGCAGTGCTTGTCGAAGGCCGCCGTCAGCTCGGCAGCAATCGCGTCCGCGCTGCGGTTCTCGATCTGGTGGCGCTCCATCATGTAGACGAGCTTGCCATCCTGCAGCATGGCTATCGCCGGCGATGACGGTGGATAACCGGCAAAGTGCTGTCGTGCGCGCTCGGTGGCGTCGACATCGGCGCCGGCGAACACCGTGGTCACGCGCTCCGGCTTGATCCCGTGCTGCAACGCCACGGCGACGCCGGGGCGAGCCTTGCCGGCGGCACAGCCGCAGACCGAGTTCACCACGACCATCAGCGTGCCGGGTGTCCCCTTGACGGCTTCGTCGACAGCCTCCGCAGTGCGCAGCTCCTCGACACCGAGTCGCGTGAGCTCTTCTCGCATCGGGGCGATGAGGAATTCCGGGTATGGCACTCGATTGGCTCCTTCCGTTCGGTGGAAACGATGGACGAGACTCCTAGTAACAGCCTACCACAGGCAATCGGCACGGCGACCACGTTCGGTGTCAATCCTGACGCCGTGGACCGCCGAGGGAGGGAGACCCATTAGAACAGCCTTCAGCGCTCCGCCTCGCGATCCTGGAGCAGCTCTGCAGCATTGTCGCTGCCCGGGTTGTCGTCCGCCTGCGGCCCTTGGCTTCGCGCATACAAATATGAGATCAAGAAGATGATCACGATCAGTCCAAACGTGATCCATTTAGGGATCTCGAAAGGAATGACGTGCATCTGATGCAAGTACTCGATCAGGAGCTTGAGACCTACCCACGTCACGATGATGAAGGCGCCATCCACCAAGGCGGGGTAGCGCTGGACCATCGCGAGGAGCCGGCCGACGACGAGCCGCATCGCGATGATGCCGAGAATACCGCCTGTGATGACCACCCACTCCTTGTTCGACATCGCGACGGCCACGAGAATGGAGTCGATGGCGAACACGAAATCCGTGAGCTCCACCTTCACGACGGTCGTCCAGAAGGCCGACAGACCGAGCCAGCGCGTCGGTGTCTTGGGCTTGCGACGGTGCTCGACATCACCGCTGTGGAAGAAATGTCTGTACGGAAGCCAGAGCAGATACGCCGCGCCCACCAGCTTGACCCACGCCAGCGCCATCATGTGAACGGCGAGCACGGTGGCTGCAATCCGAAACACGAACGCACCCGCAATGCCGTAGCGCAGCGCTTTGCGCTGCTCCGGTCCCGGAAGCCCCAGGACGAGCACTGCCAAAACCAGCGCGTTGTCCGCGCTCAAGAGGCCCTCGAGCAGGATGAGCAGGCCAATCGTGAAGAAGTCGCTCAACTGAACGTCCAACCAACCCTCCTCGCGGGTATGTATGCCATGCTCCCGGTCTCACAGGCCGCGCGCATCGGGCACCCTCGAGACGCTCCAGTATCCCTGAAATGGTGAGACCGAGCCACCGGCGAGACGAGCACAGTCTCCGGGCTTTAGTCGGTATGAAACATAGCATTGACATGACATGTATCAATATCTACACTTGATCCGTTGCAGGGCTTCGCCCTGGGGACGCGAGCCGTATGGATGACCCGGACCTGTTCTTGATCAGCATGGCGGCACGGCTGCTGGGGATGCACCCACAGACCTTGCGCAAGTACGAGCGTCTCGGCTTCGTCAGACCGACGCGCGCGCTGGGCAGCATGCGCGTCTATTCCCGAGGCGAGCTCGAGCGGCTACGTCTCGTCAAGCAGCTCGTTGACGAGGCCGGCATCAACCTCGCGGGCGTCCAGCGACTGCTGTCGATCGCCGATGTGGTCGAGCGCATTCGCCCGCTGGCCCGTGGCGAGACGCTCACACGCGCCGAGGCGCGGCGGTTGGCGCAGGAAGTCGAGCGGCTGAGCACGATCCTCGGGATGTAGTATGGATTTCAAGGACTATTACGCGGTACTGGGCGTGCCGAAGACCGCCTCGGAGAAGGAGATCAAGGCGGCGTACCGGAAGCTGGCCCGGAAGCATCACCCTGACGTGAACCCGGGCGACGCAGCAGCCGAGCTGCGCTTCAAGGAGGTCAACGAGGCGTACGAAGTGCTGGGCGACGCCGCCAAGCGGCAGAAATACGACGAGCTCGGCGCCAACTGGAAGTACTACGAGCAGATGCAGAACCAGCCTGGTGCTCGGGCTGGCGCGGGCGGAGGGTTCGATTGGCGGGTCCACACGGGCCCTGAAGGGTTCCACAGCATGGGCCCAGAGGAGATCGAAGAGCTGTTTGGGCAGACCAACCCGTTCTCCGACTTCTTCTGGACGTTCTTCGGTGGCGGTGGGCCAGAGGCCGGTGCGCCCCAAAGACGAGGGCGTCGGCAGCGGGCGATGCGCGGTCGCGACATCGAGCACGAGCTGATGATTACTCTCGAGGAGGCCTTCCACGGGACGACGCGTCGTCTGGCGATGCAACATGGCTCGGCATCGGGCGAGGCGAGCCGGGAGCAGCGCACCGTGGAGGTGCGGGTCCCGGCAGGCGTGAGGGAGGGAGCGCGGTTGCGGGTGAGCGGCGAGGGTGAACGTGGAGGAGGCGGCCAGCGCGCCGGCGATTTATATCTGCGGATCCGCATCGCACCGGACGCACGGTTCGAGCGCCGGGAGCGGGATCTCTACGTGAAGGCTTCCGTCCCGGTGACGACTGCGGTCGTCGGCGGCGAGGTCGAGGTACCAACACTCGCGGGCCGCCCAGTGCGACTGCGTGTGCCGGCGGGGACGCAGAGCGGCCAGCGCATGCGGGTGCGCGGACATGGCATGCCCGCGGTCGGGAGCACCGATGATCGGGGCGACCTGTATGCCGTCGTCGACATCCAGGTGCCGCGCGCGCTGACAGATGAAGAGCGTGCGCACTACGAAGCGCTCGTGGCGCTTGCGCAGAACAAGAAGGTGTCGCCCGTCTGAGATTTCGACATAGGTCGTGTAGGCCCGACCTTTAGGTCAGGCGAACGAGGCAACCATGAACTTGAACCGCTATACCGAGAAAGCCCAAGAGGCGGTCCTGACATCGCAACAGCTGGCGGAGCGGGAGAGCCATCCGCAGATCGAGCCAGAACACTTGCTCGTTGGGCTCGTCACACAGCAAGGAGGCATCGTGCCATCCGTGCTGCGCAAGCTCGGTGTCGATCCGGCGCTCGTCGCGGACGACGTCACCGCTGCGCTGGAGAAGCTGCCCAAGGCCTACGGCGGCACGCAAGTCGGCCTATCGCCGAGGTTTCGGAAGATTGGACAGGCCGCCGAGAACGAAGCCAAGCGCCTGCGCGATGACTACATCAGCACCGAGCATCTCCTCCTGGCAATCTCGGCGGAGTCCGGTCGCTCGGCAGCAGCCGACCTGCTGAAGAAGCGGGGCGTCACCTATGAAGGCGTCTTCGAGGCCCTGGCACAGGTGCGCGGCACACAGCGCGTCACAGACCAGAGCCCTGAGGGCAAGTATCAAGCGCTCGAGCGATACGGCCGCGACCTCACGGCAGCCGCGCGCCAAGGTAAGCTCGACCCGGTGATCGGTCGTGACGAAGAGATTCGGCGCGTCGTCCAAGTGCTGTCGCGGCGGACGAAGAACAATCCGGTGCTCATCGGCGAGCCGGGCGTCGGCAAGACGGCCATCGTCGAGGGCCTCGCGCAGCGCATCGTCCGCCGTGACGTGCCCGAGGGGCTCAAGGAGAAGCGGATCATCGCGCTCGACATGGGCGCGCTGGTCGCCGGGGCCAAGTACCGCGGGGAGTTCGAGGAGCGGCTGAAGGCGGTGCTCAGCGAGATCACGCGCTCGGAGGGCGACATCGTGCTCTTCATCGACGAGCTGCACACCGTGGTTGGCGCGGGCGCAGCGGAGGGCGCCATCGACGCCTCGAACATGTTGAAGCCAATGTTGGCTCGTGGCGAGCTCCACGCGATCGGCGCGACGACGCTGGATGAGTACCGGAAGCACATCGAGAAGGACGCCGCCTTGGAGCGGCGCTTCCAGCCGGTGCTGGTGGAACCGCCCAGCGTTGAAGCAACCATCAGCATTCTTCGCGGCTTGCGTGAGCGATACGAGATTCACCACGGTGTCCGGCTAAAAGACTCGGCGCTGGTCTCTGCAGCCGTCCTGTCGAATCGCTATATCGCCGATCGCTTTCTACCCGACAAGGCCATCGATCTGGTCGACGAGGCGGCATCGAAGCTGCGCATGGAAATCGACTCGATGCCAGTGGAGCTCGACGAGGTCGAGCGGCGCGTGATGCAGCTCGAGATCGAGCGAGAGGCGCTGCGCAAGGAGACGGATGCGGCGTCGCGCGAGCGGCTGACGAAGCTGGAAAAGGAGCTCGCGGATCTCAAGGAGGAGCGCAACCGCCTGCAGAGTCACTGGACGCAGGAGAAGGAGGCCATTCAGGCGGCGCGCAAGGTCAAGGAGGATATCGAGCAGGTTCGGCACGACATCGAGCACGCGCAGCGTGTTGGAGACTACACGCTGGCGTCCGAGCTGCAGTATGGCCGGTTGCCCGACCTGGAGAAGCGTCTCGGGGAAGAGGAAGCGCGTCTCCAGACGCTCCAGGGCGCGCTAAGGATGCTCAAAGAGGAGGTGGACGAGGAGGACATCGCCGAGGTCGTCAGCCGCTGGAGCGGGGTTCCCGTCAGCCGCCTGATGGAAGGTGAGATTCAAAAGCTCGTGAAGATGGAGGAGCGATTGCACCAGCGGGTCGTCGGCCAAGACGAAGCCATCACCGCCGTCGCAAGCGCGATCCGCCGCGCGCGGGCGGGATTACAGGATCCCAACCGCCCGCTGGGCAGCTTCCTGTTCCTCGGGCCTACGGGCGTGGGCAAGACGGAGCTCGGCCGCGCCTTGGCGGAGTTCCTGTTCGATGACGAGCACGCCATGGCTCGGATCGACATGTCCGAGTACCAGGAGAAGCACACGGTGTCTCGGCTGATCGGGGCACCGCCGGGTTACGTCGGTTACGAGGAGGCAGGCCAGCTCACCGAAGCCGTGAGACGACGACCGTACGCCGTCGTGTTGCTCGACGAGATCGAGAAGGCGCACGCCGAGGTGCTGAACGTGCTGCTGCAGCTCCTCGATGATGGCCGGCTCACCGACGGGCGCGGGCGGAGGGTGGACTTCAAGAACACGATCGTCATCATGACGTCCAACCTGGGGAGCCACCTCATCGCCGAGCAGGCGATGAGCGACGGCGCGCTCGGAGAGGGTGTTCGCGGCCAGATCATGGATGCGGTCCGCACGCACTTCAGGCCCGAGCTGCTCAATCGTATCGACGAGGTGATTGTGTTCCATCCGCTGGGTCGCGAGCACCTCAAGCGGATCATCGAGATCCAAGTGACGCGGCTCCTCGCACGGCTGGAGGAACGAAAGATCCACGTCGACCTGACCGACGCGGCAAAGAGTGTGTTGCTCGAGCAGGGCTACGATCCAACCTACGGCGCACGTCCGCTCAAGCGCACAATTCAGCGGCTCGTGCTGGATCCCTTGGCGATGCAAGTGCTCCAGAGCGAATTCAGCCAGGGCGACACGGTCCGCGTGGATGCACGCGGCGGAGGGCTCGTCTTCGAGCGGGCAGAGGCGGTTCCGGCTTGAGAAGGGTGATGGGGTGATGGGGTGATGGGGTGATTCGAGCATCGGGTGCAAGGCGGGCGAGGCTTCCAGGTCGTCCGATGCTCGCTTCGATCGCTCGAGCTACCCGTTCACCTTGTCACCTTGTCACCTTGTCACCCCATCACCCCATCACCCTTACCGACGGCGCCTGAAGGTCTGCGTGACTGTGTGCGTGCGGCGCGGTGTCTTCAGCGTCGTCTCCACTGTCATTGTCTTCCCTTCGTTCGAGAGCGTGCGGACTTCGCGCGAGGTAACGGTCACCGTTTCTTCTCGGGGCGTCTCGAACGATTCTTCGATCTCGGTCACCAGGCTCGTGCCGTCCCAGTAGGTCCGACTCTTTCCCTTGCGCGGCTCCGCCTTGCGTGTCGCCTCTTCAGATTGCGGCCCGGCCTCACCCTTGGCAGCGCGGAGCGTGTACACCCGTTCGTGGCTACCGAACTTCATGACGAGCTCGGTCTCACTCTGCGTGAGGGTCACGATAGCCCCTTTCTCCATGGGGGGCATTGCACGCCGGCGTGCTGGGTCGTCGACATTCTCCTCTGGAGGCCTGCCGCCGAAGCGTCCGCCGCCGGGGGGGCCATACCCCTCGCCGGGCGCGAAGCCGCCCCTTGGCGCGCCGGGCTGGTCGACTTCCTCCAGAACCCAACGCCCTGAGAAGTCTGGCATCCCTTGCGCCGAGCTTTGTCGAGGCGCTTGCGCCGGGTCGTCCGGAGGCGTCTGACCGCGGACGATCGGGCTTGCAGCGCCGGATAGCAGAAGGCCAGCCAGCACCAGACTTATGACTACTCGCAAGGTCATGATTCACCTGTCGACCTGGGCAGACACCAGGATCGTCGTCTCTTACTTTAGTGCAACGCGGCTACTCCGTGGTGGGAAGCGGGGACTCGTCAGCAGGTGGTGTAGGGGCCGCTTCAGCCGCCTGGAACTCGCAGCCTCGGTGGCTACCGTCGCAAAACGGCCGCCGGTGCGATTGACCGCAGCGACAGAGGGCAAACGGGATCTTGGCAAGCGGGTACTCGTGACCGTTCCAATCGACGACCTTGACGTCGTCTCCATCCACGAGATACGGACCGTTCTCACGAACCTTGATAGTGACGGACATTCTTCTGAGTCTTGAGTTCTGAGTTTTGAGCCCCGAGTTGTGTTTCCTGATTCCTGAATCCTGATTCCTATCCTAACCACCTCGCTGCATCGACCCGAGAAACTCCGGATTGTCCTTGGTCTTCCCCATCTTGTCGATGAGCAGCTCCATGGCTTCGACGGGCGAGAGCGGGTTGAGCACCTTGCGCAGCACCCAGATCCGCTGCAGATCTTCCTTTGGGAGCAAGAGCTCTTCCTTTCGGGTTCCGCTCTTCTGCATGTCGATCGCGGGAAATACGCGCCGGTCGGAGAGCTTCCGGTCGAGGTGAATCTCCATGTTACCGGTGCCCTTGAACTCCTCGAAGATGACCTCGTCCATACGCGAGCCGGTGTCGATGAGCGCGGTCGCGATAATCGTGAGCGAGCCTCCCTCCTCGATGTTGCGCGCCGCGCCAAAGAAGCGCTTCGGCTTTTGAAGCGCGTTGCTGTCGACGCCGCCCGAGAGTACCTTGCCCGACGGCGGGACCACGCTGTTATAGGCGCGCGCGAGCCGGGTGACCGAGTCGAGCAGGATGAGCACATCCTTCCGGTGCTCGACGAGACGCTTCGCCTTCTCGATGACCATCTCGGCCACTTGCACGTGGCGCTGGGCCGGCTCATCGAAGGTCGAGCTGATGACCTCGCCCTTGACCGAACGCTGCATGTCGGTCACCTCTTCGGGGCGCTCATCGATGAGCAGCACGATCAGGTAGACCTCCGGGTGGTTGGTCGTCACCGACTGCGCGATATTCTGCAAGAGCATCGTCTTGCCGGTGCGAGGCGCCGAGACAATGAGCCCGCGCTGCCCTTTGCCAATCGGCGTCATGAGGTCCATGACGCGCGACGACAGATTCTCGGTCTCCGTCTCCAGCTTGAAGCGTTGCTCCGGATAGAGCGGCGTCAGGTTCTCGAAGAAGATCTTCTCGCGCGCCTGCTCGGGTGGCTCGAAGTTGACCGCTTCCACCTTGATGAGAGCGAAGTAGCGCTCTCCTTCCTTGGGCGGGCGAATCTGGCCCGAGATCGTGTCGCCCGTCTGCAGATCGAACTTACGAATCTGTGACGGCGAGACGTAGATGTCGTCCGGACCTGGCAGGTAGTTGTAGTCGGGTGCGCGCAAGAAGCCAAAACCGTCCGGCAGCACCTCTAGCACCCCTTCGGAAAAGATGTAGCCGCTCTGCTCGGTCTGCGCCTTCAGGATCTGGAAGATGAGCTCCTGCTTGCGCATACCGGTCGCGCCCGGCACGTTGAGATCTTTTGCCACGTGCGTGAGCCGCTGGATGCTCATGTCCTTCAGCTCCGCAATGTGCAAGGTCTCGCCTTCTCGCCGCGCGGGTGCTGCGGCGGTCTCGGCAGTGTCGGCGGCTGGCACGGTCTCGACCGTTGTCTGCGTAGATTCAGTCGAATTCCGCGCCGATGTGCGCTTCTGATTGGGTGGCATGTGTGATTGGAACCGAGCAGCATTCGGGCGCGGCGGGGTACCGCACCATGTCCAAGGGTTCGGGTTGGGGTGTCTACCCTACGTTCTTGCAGTATAAAACCGGCCTTCTACGCTGTCAACGCAAGACCCGTTGGGTACAAGCACGAAGGTACGGCCGCCTCGCCGAGGCGGCCGTACCTTCGTGGCGCCGCATCCGGACGCCGCGTTCGGCGAACGCGCCCTAGCATCGTGTAAGATGATCGGCCGGCGTGTTGCGACATCTTGTCATCCTCCTCGCCCTGGGCGGTCTCACCTTCTTTGCCGGGCTCGGACGAGGTGCCATCGGCGATTCGGATGAAGCGTACTACGCCGAAGCCGCACGCGAGATGGTCGAGTCGGGCGATTGGCTCACGCCACGCTACAACTACGAGCACCGCTTCCAGAAGCCAATCCTCTACTATTGGCTTGCGGCGCTCACCTACAAGGTAGCTGGTGTCACCGAAGCGGCTGCTCGCTTCCCCTCGGCGCTCTCCGGCCTCTGTTTGGCGCTCCTCACGTATCTGTGCGGCCGGCGCTGGTTCGACCCGCCCACAGCCGCACTTGCGGGCGTCATCGTGGCGACGAGCTTCGGTGCGTTCACCTTTGGCCGCGCTGCGCTGCCGGATCTTCCTCTCGCGCTCTTCATCACCCTCGCGACGTGGGCGCTCATCGAAGCGCTGGATGCGCGTTACCGTGACGAGCCGATCCGCCCCGCCGCGCGCCGCGGTTGGCTGCTCGTCGGCGCCCTCGCCTTGGGACTCGCCGTTCTCACAAAGGGTCCTGTCGGCGTCGCGCTTCCGGTGATGACGGTTGCCGCCATCGCCTGGCGGGAGCGCTATGGCCAGGGCGTGCCGTGGCACTACCGCTGGCCGTCTCGCCGTGACCTGCTGCTCGCGGCGCTCGTCTTCGTGATCGTGGCCGCACCGTGGTATGTGGCCATGACCGAGGTCCACGGGTTCGCATACCTGGATCGCTTCTTCGTCAGTGAGAATCTGGAGCGCTTTGCGACAGACCGGTACAACGAGCCACGGTCGCTCTGGTTCTACGGCCCGATCGTGCTCGGCGGGCTGATGCCCTGGTCGCCCTTCCTATTGTTGTGGGGCCCGTCATTCCTGCAGATCGTCGTGAGACGAGAGCGACGCCTGACCAGCGGTGCGTGGCGGTTAGTGCTCTGGTCGGCGGTGCCGCTCATCTTCTATTCGCTCTCCATTGGCAAGCAACCACGCTACATCCTTCCCGTCCTGCCTCCGCTGGCGCTCATCGTGGCGCGCTCGCTCATCGCGCGTCTCACCGATTCGACCGACGCGACGAAGCGGCACGTCCCGCTTGCCGTGTGCGGCACGCTGGTCTCTTTCAGCCTGCTCCTTCTCGCGGGCTTGCTGCAGCGTGCCAGCCCACTGCTGTTTGCGCTCAACCCTTCGTTGAGCCACGAGGGAACGGCCGCGATTGTTGTGGCGGGTGTGGCAGTGCTCGTGGCTGCTTGGCTGCGTCGGCGCTGGCTGCTTCCCACGACGCTGGCCGCCGCTTCCGTGATCACCTTCTTGTCGCTGCAGTACTCGATTGCGTCGGCGGCTGGTCTCGAACCGGTCCAGCGGATGGCAGCCCTTTACAAGGCTGCCCACCAGCGGAACGAACGGTCCGGGACATACCGGGTACTGGTGCGCAATCTCATCTTCTATACGGGCGTGCGCCAAACGGATCTCATCAGTACCGCAGCGGTAGCGGAGTTTCTTCGTTCGCCCAAGCCAGTCCTCTGTGTCGTCTCGGAGGACGACTTGGCGGCGCTTCAAGCCAAGCACGGCATTCGTGTTCGTCGTCTCGGCGAGGTGCTCTACTTCAACCCCTCAGCCGTCCGCATAGGAACGCTTCTCTGGCCGGATCCTGCAGAGGATTTGGAGACGGTGTTGTTGGTCACCAATCAGTGACGAGTGACGACATCAGTGACTTCGTCACTCGTCACTGAGAAAGATCTTCCCTGGATTCAAAATATTGTGCGGATCGAAGGCCTGCTTGAGACGCCTCATCAGTGCAATCTCCGGTGGTGCGAGCTCGAGGCCGAGGTACTTCGCCTTGGCGAAGCCAATCCCATGCTCGCCGCTGATGGATCCCTCGAGCGCGACCACGCCCTCGAACAAAGCCCGCTCCGCGCGATCTGCGCGAGCCATCGCGGCGGGATCGGCCGGATCGACGAGGATGTTCACATGGATGTTGCCATCACCCACGTGTCCAAAGCATGGAATTCGAAGGGCGCTCTCTGCACGCAGCCGGCTCACCAGATCGAAGAGCTCTGGAATGCGTCCCTTCGGCACCACGACATCGTGATTGATCTTGAGCGGCGCGAGCGACCGGAGCGACGACGACAGCTCGCGCCGATGCCGCCAGAGCTCGTCACGCTCGGCCGCGTCGCGCGCCAGGCGGACCTCCGTCGCGCCGGCGTCGCGGCACGAGGCCGCCACGCGCTCGAGCTCCTCCTCCACCGCCGACGCGAGCCCATCCACCTGGATGAGCAACATCGCGCTCGTACCGGACGGTGCCAGCGTCGTCGCGCCGCGATGCGCGGCCACCGCGGCCAAGGAATCCCCGTCGATGAGCTCGAGGGCCGCAGGCACCACGCGCGCCCGCAGCAACCGGGTCACGCCATCGATGGCGCTCTGGATCGTCGGAAACGCGGCGCGAACGTCGGCCTGTTTCGGCGGTTTGGGCACCAGGCGCAGGATGACCCTGGTGATCACTGCGAGCGTCCCCTCGGATCCCGCGAGCAACTGGGTCACGTCGTAACCCACGACGTTCTTCACCGACTTGCCACCCGTGGTGATGATCTCACCGGTCGGCAGCACTGCTTCGAGCCCGAGGACGTAGCGTTTGGTCACGCCGTACTTGAACGCGCGTGGCCCGCCGGCACACTCGGCGACGTTGCCGCCAATCGTGGACTGGTGCAGGCTGGCGGGATCCGGCGGATAGAAGAGCCCAACGCGCTCGACCGCATTCTGCAAGTCTGCGGTGATCACGTTGGGCTCGACCACGGCGAGCAAGTTCAGCTCATCGATCTCGAGGATGCGGTTGAGGCGCTCGAGTGACAAGACGAGCCCCCCACGGACGGGAACGGCACCGCCCGTGTAGCCCGTGCCGCCGCCCCGGGGGACGACCGGGACCCGCGCCTGGTCGCACAAACGCAGGAGCGCTGCCACCTCAGGGGTCGATCCGGGCAGCACAACGGCGTCGGCGGGCCGGCCTTTCCGAAGCGCGTCCACGCCGTACGCCTCTCGCGCGGTGACGTCCTGCCGCACGTGCGCTGGACCGACGATCGCCTCCAGTGAAGAGACAAACTCTTGCGCGAGCTCCATTAGGCGCGGGCGGCGGGCACGCTCTTGGCCGTCGTATCTACGAACTCGTGAAACCGCTTCGCCGCTTCGCGGAGTCTTTCCTCGGACGTCGCATACGACAAGCGGAGGAAGCCAGGGGCGTCGAAGCCCTCGCCGGCGGTCACGACGACGTGCTGCTGTTCCAGGAGGGTGTCGGCCAGCGCCGCCGATGTCCGCAGACCATCGGGAGACAGGAGATCCGACACATCGACGAACAGGTAAAACGCGCCTGCGGGCTTCACGCAACGGACTCGCGAATCCGCCGTGATGAGATCCCACACGAGATCCCGTCGGCGACGGTACTCGTCCAGCATCTCGGTGACGCAGTCTTGTGGCCCAGTCAGTGCGGAGATGACCGCCTGTTGGGTGATCGAGCAGACATTCGAGGTGGAGTGGCTCTGCAGCGCGCCACACGCGGCAATCGCCTCCCGTGGTCCCAGCGCCCAACCGCAGCGCCATCCCGTCATGGCGTATGTCTTGGACGCCGTGCCGGTGATGATCGTATGGTCGCGCATCCGCTCGGCGAGGATCTTCGGCAGATTGTGCGGCTGCGGGTCATAAATCAGCTTCTCGTAGCAGAGATCCAACACGATCCAGATACCGCGGCGTGCGGCCTCGTCGGCGATGCGGATCATCTCCGCCTCGGTGATGATGGCGCCGGTCGGATTGCAGGGCGAGTTGATGACAATCGCCTTGGTGCGGGGCGTGAGCGCCTCGAGCACGGCGTCTGCGGTGAGCGTGAACCCCTCCTCCGATCGCGTGCGCACGATGACCGGTGTCGCACCACAAAACTTGATCTGCTCGAAGATCGTCGGCCAGCCAGGTGCGTGGGTAACGACCTCGTCTCCTTCGTCGAACAGCGAGAGGGCCGTGTTGACGAGCGCCTGCTTGCCGCCGGCCGTCACGATGATTTCCGCACCACTGTACTCGACCCCGTAGTCCCGCTTATAGCTGGCGGCGATGGCGTTCTTGAGCTCTGGGACGCCGGTATTGGGCGTGTACTTGGTCAGGTTGGCGTCGATGGCGGTGTGGGCAGCCGCCTTGACATGATCCGGCGTCGGAAAGTCCGGCTCCCCTGCGCTCAAGTCGACGACATCGTAGCCAGCTTGGCGCAGCCGCTGCGCCGCAACCAGCCCTTTCATGGTGGGTGACGAAGAAATCCGCGTCATGCGAGTGGCAAGCATCAGTGTCCTCTCAACAGGTGTTTCTGAACCGTGGGCGGGACAAACGGCGATACGTCGCCGCCCAGGCGATGAATCTCCTTGATCAGCCGTGAGCTCAGGTAGGTATGCGCTGTGCTCGGCATCATGAATATGGTCTCGAGCGCCGGCTCGAGCTGGCGGTTCATGTGCGCCATCTGCCTCTCGTACTCGAAGTCGGAGACCGCGCGGAGCCCGCGCACCACGACCTCTGCGCCCCGGCGCCGCGCGTACTCCACGAGCAGCCCCTCGAAGGCATCGACCTCGACCTCCGGCTGATCGTGAAAGACCTCGCGGGCCATCGTCACACGGTGCTCCACGCTGAACAAGGGTGACTTCTCGGGGTGGATGAGCACCGCGATCACGACGCGCTCGAAGAGCCGAGCGGCACGCCGGACCATGTCCACATGGCCGTTGGTCAACGGGTCGAACGAGCCGGGACAAATAGCCAGCTGCCTGGACGCGGCGTCCCGCCCACCGCTCACTGCCGCTCCTCTTCAGCCGGTTTGTAGAACGTCAGCATACTGTCACCCGCACGCACCTGCCGGCGTCGAATCAGGCGGCCCACCGCTCGAGGCACGTCACGTCGCGCCGCGTGCTCGAAGACCAGGAGTCCCCCGGGCGCCACGAGACCGCTGGCGACGTCGAGCGCGCGATCCGCGTCCGGGAGATCGTACGGCGGGTCCAGGAAGACGATATCGAAGTGCTGAAGGGCGGGATCGGTACTCGCCTCCCGCGCGTCCCGGCTCACGATAGTATAGCGCTCGGTCACACCGCAGCGCCCCAAGTTCTGCTGGATGAGCGCCAGAGCTTGTCGATCTCGCTCCACGAACACGACGTGCGCAGCACCACGGCTCAACGCCTCGATACCGACGGCGCCCGTCCCGGCGTAGCCGTCCAGGAGCCGCGCACCAGGAAGCTCCGGCGCCAGGATGTTGAACAGCGTTTCACGGAGCCGATCGGACGTTGGTCGAAGCCCGGCTCGCTTGGGCCCTGCGAGCGTCCGGCCCTTGAAGCGTCCCGCAATTACGCGCATCTCAGGGTTCTTGCGCTAGCCGCAGTAGCGCAGGCCTTCAGGCCTGCCCATTGCGGCGCTGGCAGGCCTAAAGGCCTGCGCTACGAGATGCCGACCAGGCCAAAGCGACGCTGCCAAGCCTCGTCGACCGAGCGGCGCGCGGCAGAGAGGTTGGTGAGCGTGCCGGCCCACACCTGGGCCGTCGCGTGAGCGCGCAGCAGGAGATCCCGATCGCGGACGAGGTCTCCAACTCTGAGCGTTGGAAGCCCAGCCTGTCGTGTGCCGAAGAGATCGCCGGGACCGCGCAGCTCGAGATCTTTCTCCGCAATCAGAAACCCGTCCTCGGTCGCGGCAATGGTCTTGAGGCGAGCACGCGCATCGTCGGACAGCGGACTCTGATAGAGCAGAATGCAGTGCGACGCCTCGGCACCCCGGCCTACGCGCCCACGAAGCTGATGAAGCTGCGCCAGCCCAAAGCGCTCGGCGTGCTCGACCAGCATCGAGGTGGCGTTTGGCACGTCGACGCCGACCTCGACGACCGTCGTCGAAACGAGCACGTCTATCTCACCTTGCGCGAAGGTCGTCATCACGCGACCCTTGTCCTCTGCCGGCAGGCGCCCATGCACCAAGCCGACACGATACTCGGGGAACACGTCCTGCTGTAAGGTGTCTGCCATTGCAGCAGCGGCTCTCACGTCGATCTTCTCACTCTCCTCCACCAGCGGGTACACGATGTACGCTTGTCGGCCTCGCGTAAGCTCGTGACGAATGAAGGCGTGCGCGGCGTCGCGACGCGATTCGGGCCGCACGGTGGTCTTCACCGGCTGCCGACCCGGTGGTCGGTCACGTATCGTCGACACGTCGAGGTCGCCATAGACGGTCAGGGCAAGTGTGCGAGGAATGGGTGTGGCCGTCATGACGAGCACGTCGGGCAACACGCCCTTCTCGCGTAGCCGCGCGCGCTGCAACACACCGAAGCGGTGTTGCTCGTCGATCACGACGAACGCGAGCTGCTTGAACGTGACCGGCTCTTCGAGCAGCGCGTGGGTGCCGATAACGAGCGCGGCTTCGCCCGACGCGACGGCGGCCAGCCGCACCCGGCGCTCGGCGGCATTCAGGGAGCCCGTCACGAGCCTGACCGAGAATCGCGTCGGCTGCAGCAATTGCGTGAGCGTGCGAGCGTGCTGCTCCGCCAGCAGCTCGGTCGGTGCCATCAGGGCGACCTGCAAGCCGTTCTCCATCACGACAACGGCAGCCAGCGCGGCAACCACGGTCTTGCCGACGCCGACGTCTCCCTGGAGCAGGCGGTGCATCGGCTCGGGCCGCTGCAAATCCTCGACGATCTCTGCCAGCGCGGCACGTTGTCCGGCAGTGAGCTTGAACGGCAGCACCGAGCGGGCCGCGCTGCGCACACTAGCGTCGACGCGAATGGCGTGGGGCTTCGCCTCACCTTGGCGCTCACGCCGGCGCAGCGCCAGGCCAAGCTGGAAGACGAAGAACTCCTCGAAGATCAGCCGGACTTGCCCGGGCGTTCGAAATCGATTCAGTGTGTCCAGGTCGGTATCGTCGGGCGGGAAGTGCGTGTGCCACAGGGCCTCGCGGCGCGCAGGGAGCGCCATTTCCTCGCAGACAGGGCGTGGCAGGGGATCATTGGGCGGATCATCGGGCGGCTCCTCGAGACGCTCGAGTGCTTGGTGCACCAAGTCGCGTTGGATGCGCGCAGTCAGCGATCCGACGCGCTCGTACACCGGCACGATGCGCCCGTGGTGAATGGATGGCTTGGGCTCGACACCGAGCGCTTCAACCTCGCCCGCCTCGGCGAGGACCTCATAGTCAGGGTTGGTGAGCTGCGTGCCCGACGGCGTCGATTCCACCTTGCCGTACAACACGACCTGCTGTCCGCGGCGCAACACATCGCGCAGGAAGCGTTGGTTGAACCAGAGCGCACGAGCACGTCCGCTGCGATCGTGAATGACCGCTTCGAAGATCGTGAATCCGGGCCGGCGTGTCGGTCGCAGGCCACACCGTGCAATCGTGCCGGCGACAGTGCTGGTTCGACCTGCTTCGAGCTGCGCAAGAGGGACGAGACGACTACGGTCTTCGTAGCGCAGCGGGAAGCGGAGCAAGAAGTCATCGAGGGTGACGATGCCCACGCGCGCCAGCTCCGCCACGCGCCGCGGGCCCACTCCGGTCAACACCTCGACTGACGTCGACAGGCTGAGTTTCAAGGTTCGAGGTCTACTGGACGACGATCGCTTCGCCGGCGCCGAGGCGAATCTCGCGAATGCCGGAGGGCAGCTGGAAGGGCGTCTCTAAGTCGAAGCCGCCGGGATTCTCCGCCGTTTGCGAGTAGTAGGCGATAATTTGCTGAAGCAGACTCTTCGGCACAGCGACACCGCCAATCTCCGCAGATTCCAGCTGGAATTGCCCAACGCCGTCGCGCGTGTGCAACGTCCCTTGCGCTGTCGCCGGCAGCTTTCCAGAGAGGAGATTAATAGGGTCGAGCCAGTCGCTTCCGCCCTTCGTACGACTAGCGCGCACCGCATCCAGATCGACCACCGCCGACGCGGCGAGACGGCTGCTCCCGAGCATCCGCAGCGATGGATCCGTCAGGCCTGCGGGCAAGCTCTCCGCCATGCGATAGTGAAAGAATGCGTTGCACTCGCGCTCGCTAATGGGCGTGAGCTGTGCGTCGCGCGAGCGGGCAGCGCCATACGTGGCGATGGAGAGGATCTTGGCCTGCAGGCGCTCGGCATCCGCCGGTGTTGGTGCGTTGTCACCATTCGCCACGGAGCCAGCGAGCAGCATGCACCCCAGCGCGACGAGCACAGAACGTACCGACACGTGTCTCTTCATCTTGCAAGTCTCGCAACCGAGCGAGGTCAAGTGTACCACGTGATTCCTGAATCCTTCCTGTTGACTTTCGCTTTTTGTTTGCATATCATACTCGCATCGTGCGGGAACGGACCGGCAGACCATCTGTCACGACGTAAAAGGAGGGCCCGTGCAGCCGCTCACCAAACGCCAGCGCGAGATCCTCGACTTCCTCCACGAGTTCATCCAGCAGCATGGCTATGCGCCGAGCCTCGAGGAAGTCGGACGCCGATTTGGGCTGTCGTCGCTTGCGACGGTTCACAAACATTTGACCAACCTGCAGGAGAAGGGCTGCATCAAGCGGATGTGGAATCGCAGCCGCTCCGTCGAGCTCATGCCAACTCGCGTGAGCGATCGTGTCGTCGAGCTGCCGTTGCTTGGATATGTTGCAGCGGGAGCCCCGATTGAGGCTATCGCGACGAACGAAGGTTTCGCAGTACCCCACACGTTCGTGGGCCGGCAAGAAACGTATGTGTTGCGTGTCAGGGGCGACTCGATGATCGATGAGCATATTCGCGATGGCGACTTCGTCATCGTCGAAGACCGGAAGACCGCCGAGAACGGCGAGATGGTCATCGCGCTGCTCAACGGCTCGGAGGCGACGCTCAAGAAGTTCTACCGTGAGGATGGCCAGATTCGTTTGCAACCGGCCAACCCGATGATGAAGCCGATTCTCGTCTCAGCCGACAACGTGGAGATTCAGGGCGTCGTCATTGGCGTGATGCGCCGATACTAGCGCTAGCAACCGGCATTGACACCGACATCGGTACAGTAACTCTTTGAAAATGGCGCGGCAGATTCTCCACGTCGACCTGAACGGTTTTTTCGTTGCCGTTGAACGTGCGCGTCAGCCGGAGCTCCGGGGGCAGCCGCTCGTGATTGGCGGACGTCGGGACGGCACGGGACGTGTGGCGGCGGTCTCGGCAGAGGCGCGGTCGGCTGGCGTGTACGTTGGCCTGCGGCTGTGCGACGCGGCTCAGCGCTGCCCGGCTGCACACTTCCTCCCCGGAGATCTCGAAGCGTATGGAGAAGTTGCCGACGCCGCTGACGCCATCCTCCGCAAGGCCTTTACGCGCGTCGAGTGGCTCTCGCTGGACGAGGCCTATGTGGACGCGGCGAGCCTCCGGTCGGGCGTCGGTGGGCTCGTCGTCGCGACGGAAGCCATTCAGGAGGCGTTGCGAGATGAGCTGCAGATTGCAGCGTCGTGTGGAATTGGCGTGTCGAAGATTACCGCGCGGGTGGCCTCTCGTTTGGCGCGCCCCTCGGGACTCCTCTATGTGTTACCCGGCTACGACCGGCGCTTTCTGGCACCGCTTGCCATTGAGCTGCTGTCCGGCCTGCCAGAGTCGTTGCGTGCGTCGTTGATCTCACGTGGAGCCGAGACCATCGGGGATCTCGCAGGTCTGTCGGATGACGCTGTCGCCGCGTCGACCGATCTCGTGCTCTGGCGGCGGCTTGCGTCCGGGGATGACGATCGGGCGGTCGTCGGGTCCGTCTGCCCTCGCGGGGTCTCGGTTCAAGCAACGCTCGACGGTGCATTCATGGACGCCGCTGCCCTGGCCGGTCGCGTGCGTGAGCTTGCACGGGATCTCGCCTCCCAGCTGGGCACACGTCGATTGCTCGCGCGGCAATTGACGGTGCGTGTCGTCGATATCGCCCAGGCCAGGTACACGGGCATGATCAGCGTGACGCCGGCCGCGTCGAGTCCGACGATGCTCGCGGGAGCGGCGGTGACGGCGCTCCACCGTGCACTCGGCTGGTCACGCTCGGTCACCAGGTTATCGGTCCGGGCGTCGTCGCTCTGCCACGGCGATGCACAGCCTTCGTTGTTTGCCGGCCGCGATCTGCCGTCTCGATGTCGGTCACGAGCGCCCACCACGCGTGGCTTTCGTGAGCTCGAACGGATTTTGCTGGCCGCTGGAGATCGCACGCTGACGCGACGAGTGAGCTGACGGGCGCCTCGGCGAGGTGTCTCTACCGGACGGACGCCTCGGCGAGGCGTCCCTACCTACGACGATGGTAGGGCGCGTTCGCCGAACGCGCCGTCTTGTCAGCCTCGTTCCGGCAATGCTAAGCTCGCGGAGATTTCCGCCACATCGCTGTCTCGCAGGAGGACTTATGAATAAGTCGTCGCACATGCCGGATGCGGTCCCGTCCCACGTGTCGACCGATCATGCCAGCGAGCGAGCAGGTGTGACGCGCCGTGTCGCCCTCCAAGGTCTGGCCGCTGGGCTTGGCGGGAGCTTTGCACTGCCGCTCGTGGCCGAGGGGCATCCAGTGCAGCAGCACGTGGCCGGGCGATCATCCACGCCCACTACCACCAAGGCGTCCGAACGAGAGTTCCTCGACCCGCACCAGTTTGCGACGCTCTCCGTGCTTGCCGAGCTCATCGTGCCGGGCGCCGTGGCAACGGAATCGGATCGGTTCATCGACGCGGCGCTCGCAGTGGAGGCCCCCAGCGCACAGCAGGAGTTCCTGACGGCGCTCGGCGCCATCGACGGCTTTGCAATCTCGCGTCACCAGGGGCCGTTCAAGGATTTAGGTGAGGCGGAGCAGGTCGCCCTTCTGGAGGAGGCGTTCACGCAAGCGTCAGGTCAGCCGGGACCAAGGCCTTGGAAAAAAGGGGATCCTGTGATGCCACCTTCTCCGCCAGAGCGGCCCATGCGCACGCTGCGTGATCACGTCGATCACATCAAGGGCTGGGTGGCGGGCGCCCACTACTCATCCGAGGCGGGAATGAAGGAGCTGGGTTGGACCGGCAACATGTTCTTCCAGAGCTATCCGGGCTGCCCGCATCCTGATGGCCACGAGGCTGCGGAGTAGGGCCCTCCCGGGGAAGGTAGGGCGCGTTCGCCGAACGCGCCGCGCGGGCTCCCTCGACAACGACAGCGCCACTCGCCGAGGCAGACAATGACAGACGTGCTGGAGAGGCTCGATCGCTACCTCGAGACCTTCCAGGGGCGAACTCGGATGCGGCGGCGCCTTCGCTTCCTCACCGGCGGGCTAGCGCTCCTATTCTTCGTTCTCTCGGTCGTCACCGTCGTACAGTTCGGCAAGCAGGCGCTCGCCGACCACGATTTCGTTGGCGCATTCTCCACCGCGCACGTCGGGAAGCGTGTTGCAGCCGCTCCCGCGCCGCCCGACGCTCCGGCACCGGGGGGTTCGTACTTGTATACCGGGTTCGGGGCAGGTCGAGCCCAGCAGGGCTCGAGCCTCGAGCCAGGTGACCTCGTTGTGGAAGTCGGTGAGGTCAGCGTCCACTCCGAGCGCGACGTTACGAGGGCCCTCGCCAAGCAGACCGATCCGGTCGAAGTGATGGCGCTCCGGCCACCGGTACGCGGGGCTGTGGCGCTCTACGTGCCGCCGGCGGCGCTCGGCGAGGCGGTGAACGACGTCGGCCCATCCCTCATCGTGACTACGTTGGCTGCCGGTGGCACCTCGGATCGCGCCGGCATGCAGGTGGGCGACCTCATCATCCGCATCAACGGTCAGCCGTTCTCGAATCGGGATGGCGCCGATAGCCTCATTCGCGGTGCTGAGCCCGGACGCGCTATCGACTACGACATCCTTCGACGAAGTAACGCACGGACGCTGCACGTTCGGCCCGTCTCGCTACAATTCACGTTCGGGTTTCTGGCCATCGTCGTGGCGGGTGTTCTGTGGATGCTGCTGGGAGCGTTCCTTGCGCTTGCCCGTCCACACATTCCGGCAGCACGATACCGCGGGCTCGCGTTTCTCCTCATCGGCTACGCGCTGACCGTCGCCTGGACGCGTCCCTACATCTCGTCCTCAGCCTTCCATTTCGGGCTCGACCTGTTGTTTCAGGCCGCGCTGTTTGTCGGGATTGCGGTCTGGGTGCATTCGGTTCAGTACTTCCCGCGTGAACGACCGTTGCTTCGGGCGCGGCGGTGGGCGCTGCCCGTGGTGTACGGCTGTGCCGTTCTCGCTGCCGCCGTTCCTCTCGCGAGCCGGGCCGACCTGGTGACCTTCATGGCCCGCACGTTCATTGCCCTCGCCTTCATGCTGCTGCTCGGCTGCCTCGTGACCTGGCGCACGAATCGCGATCGCAGCGCGAACGAGGCGGAGATCATGCGGCCGCTCGTCCGCCTTCGAAACCTGACGCTCATCGGCATCGCGCTCGGCGTCGTGTGGCTCGGCTCGTTCGGACAGGGCCGGTTCGGCCCGGGGTTTCTGGCAGCCGCGCTGGTGGCAGTGCCGTTTGTCAATCTGTACGTCATTGCCAGGTACCGTCTGCTCGAGCTGAACCTGCGGGTACGGCGCAACGTTGCGTATGTCGCTGCCAGCACAGCCTGGACGCTCATCGTCGTCGCCGTCGGTGTGTCGGCGGTGTGGCAGCTCGCTCAAATCGCCATGCCGATCCCGAACATCCGCTTCTCCGCACAATCCGTCCAGGTCGTCGATGCCCCTGAGCAAGCTGAAGAGCGGGCGGCATTGGAGCGTGCCTTGCTGATGATCGCTGCGGTCGCGCTGACCTTTGGTCTCCGGAGTGTTCGGCGGCGGGGACAGCGCGTCATCGATGCGCGCTTCTACCGGAAGGACGTGGACTACCGTGTGGTCGTCCGGGGCCTGGGCCGTGTGCTGGCCACGCGGGTCTCGCGGGATGAGCTTGCCGCCGAGCTCGTCGCGGGTGTCGACCGTTTGCTACCGCTCAAGCGTAGCGCCGTCATTCTGGTCCGGGGCACCCAGTTGGTGATCCCCCGCGAGGCTCGTGGCCTCTCGGCAGAGGAATGGCAGGCGCTGGCGAGCCATGTTGGCGACGACGCGCTCCAGGCGGTGCAGAAGGCGGAGCGAGAGGTGCATGCGGAGTACGCGATTCCGCGACTTCGCCGGCCACTGGAGGCTGCGCGCATCCAACACCTGTACCCGATTCGCCACGATGACGCCGTCGTCGGCGTCCTGCTCCTCGGCGAAAAGCAGGCGGAATCCGCCTTTACGAGCGACGATTTCGAGTTCATCGACGCGGTCGCCGCGCAGGCCGGGGTCGCCATCGAGAACGCCTTTCTGTATGACCGGGTGGCCGAGCAGGAGCGCTTGAAGCACGAGCTCGAGCTGGCCCGCCGCATTCAAATGGCGTCGCTGCCTCAGACGACGCCCCGTGTCGACGGTCTCGACGTCGCCGCGCGGTCGGTGCCCGCGTTGGAGGTGGGCGGCGATTTCTTCGACTACTTGACCAACCCACCGAATCGCTTGGGCATCGTCGTCGGGGACGTCAGCGGTAAGGGGACATCGGCCGCGTTCTACATGTCGAAGGTCCAGGGGATTCTGCGGTCGCTCCACAGCTTCGATCTGGCACCATGCGAGCTCTTCGTGCGCGCGAACGACCTCTTGTTGTCGGATCTCGAGAAGCGCTGGTTCGTGACGGCGTTGGGGGCGTTCTTCGACACGACGACACGCCGCCTCCTCCTCACCCGTGCTGGTCACCTTCCGCTCTACCACTTCGAGAAGGCCACCGGCAATGTGCAGTCGTTGCTGCCGCGCGGCATCGGCTTCGGGCTTTCGCCGCGAGCTGTGTTTGCGGCGGAGCTGGCGCAAGCCGAGGTGGAATACGCTGCCGGCGATGCCTTTCTCCTCATTACCGACGGCGTGACCGAGTGTGGTGACACGCTCGATGCGCAGTTTGGCGAGGAGCGCGTGATCACTGCCTTTCGCACAGCCAGCCATAACGGCGCCTCCGCCACGGCTATCGTCGAGCGCCTGCTGCTGGAGCTAGATGCCTTCTCTGCAGGGCGCACGCCGTTCGATGATCAAACCCTCGTCGTTGTCCGCGCCCAGTAGCAGAAGGGGTCAAGGGGTCAAGGGGTCAAGGGAAAGGGTGCATCGCTGATCCGAGTAGCCGTCGGGCTGCTGCCACGTCCGACGCGAAACCTGTGCGTTTGAACAACCCCGTCCTCTACCCTCGACCCCCTGACCCCTCGATTCCTTGACCCCTTGATCCCTTGATCCCTTGTCCTTGCCCCCATGCGACCTTCCCGCTACGATCGAGCCCATGCCGCGACTTGCTTCCGGCCAGCCACCGTCGGCGCGCCAGGTGGTCGCTCGGCTCACCAAGCTGTATCCCGACGCCGACACCGAGCTACACTACTCGACGCCGTTCCAGCTGCTCGTGGCCACTATCCTGTCGGCGCAATCGACTGACCGGCGGGTCAATGAGGTGACGCCGGCGCTCTTCGCACGGTACCCAGACGCCCGGGCGCTCGCGCGTGTGAAGCCGGAGACCCTCGAGCCGCTCATTCGCGCCACGGGGTTCTTTCGTGCCAAGTCACGAACCATCGTTGCCATGGCAGGAGCTGTCGTCGAACGGCATCACGCCGACGTACCGTCCCGGATGGAGGAGCTCGTCGAGCTGCCGGGGGTCGGCCGGAAGACGGCGAACGTCGTCCTCGGCCACGCCTTCAAGACGCCGTACGGTCTAGCCGTTGATCGACATGTGCTCCGCGTTGCGCCGCGCATCGGTCTTGCGACCGGCACGACGGCGGAGTCGGTCGAGCAAGAGCTGATGGCAGGGGCGCCACGGAAGGACTGGACACGGCTATCGGATCTGTTGATCCTGCACGGACGACGGATCTGCCGTCCGCGGCCGCTCTGTTCCGACTGCACCCTGAACGACATTTGTCTGTTCGCCCGCGGCGAGCGCGCGGCTGGCGCGCCACCACGGCGCACCGCCGCGCCCGCAACCTCTCCGCGACCACGGCCGTGACTCACGTCAGTCGGCGGCGCTTCGACCAGCTCGTCGAACGAGCCCTACTGCGCATCCCACGCCACTTTCGCGAGGCGATGGTCAACATCGCCATCGTTGTCGAGGACGAACCAGACGAAGATCTGCTCGACGAGATGGACCTTGGCGCGGACGACACGCTGTACGGGCTTTACCAGGGCACGCCGCTGGTTGAACGCACCTGGGCCGAAGGCAACCGATTGCCCGATCAGATCACGCTCTATCAATTGCCTCTCGAGGCGGACAGCATCGATCAGGAAGACCTCACGGTAGCGATCGCCGAAACGCTGATCCATGAGATTGGTCACTATTTCGGCCTGAGTGAAGAGGAAATCGAAGCCATCGAGGCTCGGTTCTGGCGCGGTGAGGAGATGAAGTGACTCGCGTGCCACCCCGATTGTCACGGCGGCCGGCGCGCAAGCGTTTCGGGCAGCACTTTCTCGAGCCGCAGTGGGTGCTGAAAGTCGTCGCCGCAATCGCACCGCGGCCCGAGGAGAGGTTTCTCGAGATTGGCCCTGGGCGTGGTGCGCTAACGGCGGCGCTCGCAGCGCGCTGCCACTCGATTGTCGCCGTGGAAATCGATTGGGACCTCGGGGCGGAGCTCACGGATGCGGCGCTTCCCAACGTCCGTGTCGTTGTTGGGGACTTCCTCGAAACGCCCATCGATGAGTGGCGAGAGCGCTCACGCACCTATCGTGTGGCCGCGAACTTACCGTACAACGTCGCCACACCGATCCTCTTTCGGTTGTTGGCGCTCGCGCGCGACGGCCTCCTTGTCGACGCGGTCCTGATGCTCCAACGCGAGGTTGCCGACCGGCTCGCCGCCCGTCCCGGGCATCGCACCTGGGGCCCTTTGGGCATCCTGACCCAGCTTCAAGCAGAGGTCGACTACGTGCTGACGTTGCCCCCCGGGGCATTCCGGCCAGCGCCGCGCGTGCACTCCGCGCTCGTTCGCCTGCGTTTCCGCGAGGATGCGGTGGCTGTCGGCGACTACCCTCACTTCGTTCACCTCGTCCGTGGCCTCTTCCTCCACCGGCGCAAGACGCTCGCCAACGCCCTCCGCGAAATGGAACGGCATAGCGTTCGGGAACAGCCCTCGTTTTCGGCCTCGGGCCCCGAGGCGCCGGCCGGACGTGGTCGTCCGAAATCGAGGAGCGTCCCCGACCGCTATGCGGTTCCCTTTATCCTCGCGCGTGCCAACCTCGACGGTGGTCGTCGACCGGAAACCCTAGAACTGGCGGAGCTTGCACGGCTGTCGCGAAGCTACAGGCTTGCGTGAGCTGTGCTATAATTCGCCCGCTTGACCCTGCCTGTCTACAGGCAAGCCCAGGGCCTGAAAGGGGTGTCTGCCAGGTTCCCAGCCTTGCTGCAGCCTACCCCGCGCCACGGGGGTTGCCCACCCGGGCTGCTCGGCGGCGCACCACGTCCACGACTGTCGCGACGCACGGAGCTCGTCGTGCGATGCAGACGACAGGTGTGATCGTGGGGTGACTATGGTCGTCCGCTGAGCGTGGACGATCGCTCTGGCTTGAGCTGTCAATGAGTGTGCCAGTTGTCGATGTCGTTGCGTTGGGAGGACTCCGCGAGTTCGGCATGAACATGCTGACGATCTCGTGCGGCGACACGACGATCGGCATCGACGCGGGCGTCATGTTTCCAGAGCCGGAGCTCTTGGGCGTCGACTTGATCATTCCGGACCTCGCCTCGCTCCAAGAGCGGGGGCGCCGGTTGGATGCGCTCATCCTAACGCACGGGCACGAAGATCACATTGGTGCCGTGCCGTTCGTGTTCCGTCACATCGACGGCCCGATCTACAGCACGCCGCTGGCCCTGGCGCTCCTCCAGCCCAAGCTCGCCGAGCATCGCATCGACGCGCGCGACCGGCTGATCCCCGTGCGCCCGCGCCAGATCGTCGAGATCGGACCATTTCGCGTCGAGTTCCTGCGCGTGACGCACAGCATGCCGGATTGCATGGCGCTGGCCATCCACACGCCGCAGGGCATCATCGTTCACACCGGCGACTTCAAGATCGACCAGACGCCGATCGATGGTGAGCACTTCGACATCCATCGCTTCGCACAGTTGGGCAGTGAAGGCGTGCTCGCACTGCTCGGGGACAGCACGAACGTCGACCGTTCGGGATTTGCAGGGTCGGAGCTCGACGTGGTGGACGCGTTCGAAGAGATCTTCACCGCCACCGAGGGCAAGATCGTTGTCGCGCTCTTCTCTTCGAGCTTGTATCGTATGCAGGTCATCATCGACCTTGCCGCCCAGTTCGAGCGCAAGGTGGCGTTCCTTGGACGCGGTGTCGTCGAGAGCTCGGAGATTGGCACGCGGCTCGGATATCTCAAAGTGCCCGCAGGTGAAGCTATTCGCGACAGCGAGGTCAAGAATCACCCGGCTGGCGACGTGGTGTGCCTGACAACCGGCTCCCAAGGAGAACCGTTCGCTGCCCTGTCGCGCATCGCGATCGACGACAATCGGCACGTGCGGCTGACCGAGGGAGACACGGTCGTCTTCTCGGCACGCGCGATCCCGGGCAACGAGCGTGCGATTGGACGCGTGATGAACCACATCGCGTCGCGCGGCGCCGAGGTCATCTACGAGGGCCTCAAGCACGTCCACGTGTCCGGTCATGGTAGTGCCGACGAGCTGAAGCTCATGCTGTCGCTGGTGCGGCCGCGGTACTTCATTCCCATCCACGGCGAGTACCGGCAGCTCGCGAGACACGCGCGCGTCGCGACACAAGTCACGGGGAATCACTCGACCGTCGTCCTTGCCGACAACGGCGATGTCGTCCGGTTCGACGAGAATGGCGCCACGATCGCCGACAAGGTCTCCGTGGGCCGTGTGCTCATCGATGGAACGCTGACTGGTGAGGTCGAAGATCAGGTGCTGCGCGATCGACGCCATCTCGCGGGCGATGGCTTGGTCGTGCTGGTGCTGGCGATCAGCCGGCAATCCGGGACGTTGGAGGGCGTGCCGGAGGTCATCACACGTGGCGTGGTGCTGGACGATGTCACCGAGCCGCTGGTGCGTGGAGCGGGAGGGATCGTGCAAGAGGTGGTCGCCAGCGCGAGCGTCGAGGAACGCACTGACATTGGGCTGATCAAGGAGAAGATACGGACCGAGCTGCAACGACTCTTTCGACGCCGTTCGGGGCGGCGTCCGCTGATTGTCCCCGTCGTCATGGAGATTTGAACGTGTCGTCTTCCGTGATCACTCGTCGGCTCAGTGAGGTCATGGGCATGTCGCTGTTCGGCGCGGCGGTCATTTGGCTCATCGCGCTGGCGAGCTATGTGCCCAGCGACCCGGCATGGTTCTTCTACTCCGGGCCGGAGCGCCCGGTGGCGAACTTCGCCGGTCACGTGGGTGCGTTTCTCTCCGAGCTGTCGTTTCAATCGTTCGGCCACGCGTCGTATCTGATCCCGCTCGTGCTCGTGGTCGCTGGTTGGCACTACTTCTGGTGCCGCACGCTGACCGCCGGCTATACCAAGGTGCTCGGCGCGTTGGTGCTCATTACCTGCGTCGCGGCGCTGCTCAGCCTCACCTTCGATACGTTGAGCGTCGGTGCGCGCAACGTGCCCCCAGGCGGGTACTTGGGTGCGGCGCTCGCCGCGGCGTTCAAGAGCCTGTTCAATCGCACGGGCGCGGTGGTGCTCGTCGTCACGCTGCTCTTCCTCGGCGTCATGATGGTGACGCAGATGTCGCTCGGCGCGGTGCTGCTGTGGACGTTCGAACATGTCGGCGCCCAGTGGCGAGCCTGGCGCGAGCGAGTGAACGCCTGGCGGGATGAGCGGCGCCGGCAGCAACAGGCCCGCGAGGTGATTCGCAAGCACATCGAGAAGGGCGCCAAGCCAGACGAGGTGCTGCGGACGGTCCGTCGAGGCGCTGGAGCCGAGGCGTCCTCGGCCAGTCCGGCCGAGGCACGCGCAGAGAATCGTCGTGTCGCGCCGCCGCGCGAGCCCGTGCGGGAGGCACGGGCCGAGCCGAGAAAGGCAGCGGTGCGCATCAGCACGCCGCCGCTGCCGCTCAGTGAGCCGGAGCCCCTGAGCAAAGCGCCGGCCGAGCGCCGCAAGGGCGACTTCACCCTGCCGCCGCTCGCCCTGCTCGACAGCCCTGCGGAAGAGCGCAAGATCGACGAGCGTGAGCTGATGGAAGCTGCGCGGCTGCTGGAGGACAAGTGCCGGGAGTTCGCGGTCGAAGGCAATGTCGTGCAAATCCATCCCGGCCCCGTCGTGACGACCTTCGAGTTCAAGCCTGATGCGGGCGTCAAGTACGCCAAGGTCACTGGCCTCTCCGAAGATCTCTGCCTTGCCATGCGCGCCGAGTCGGTGCTCATCGACCGAATCCCCGGCAAGTCGACGGTCGGTATTCAGATACCAAACGCGCAGCGCGAGCAGATCTCGCTCCGAGACCTGCTCGAGGCCGAGCCGTACCGCCGCTCCAGCTCGAAGCTCACGCTGGCGCTGGGGAAGTCGATTCACGGTGAGCCCACGGTCGCCGACCTCGCCACCATGCCGCACTTGCTGATCGCCGGATCCACCGGAACCGGCAAGTCCGTCGGCCTCAACGGGATGATCACCAGCATCCTCTATAGGGCCAGCCCGGAAGACGTGCGGTTCATCATGATCGACCCGAAGCGGCTCGAGTTGGGCATGTACGAGGGCATTCCACACCTGCTCACACCGGTCGTGGTCGACGCGAAGCTGGCGGCCAACGCGCTGCGCTGGGCGGTGCGCGAAATGGAAGAGCGATACAAGACGCTCGCCGCGCAAGGTGTACGCAATGTCGAGCAGTTCAACAGGAACTTGCGCAACATGCTTGCCTCCGGCGAGGCGAAGCCGGATCCGCAAACCGGTGAGCTCCCCCGGACGCTCCCATTCGTGGTGGTCATCATCGACGAGCTCGCCGATCTGATGATGGTGGCCTCGAACGAGGTCGAAGAGTCGATCTGTCGCCTCGCGCAGATGGCCCGTGCCGTGGGCATCCATCTGATCCTGGCCACGCAGCGTCCGTCCGTGGACGTCATCACCGGGTTGATCAAGGCAAACCTGCCGGCACGGATCTCGTTTCGCGTCTCGTCGAAGACCGATTCCCGCACGATTCTCGACTGTAACGGCGCCGAGCAGCTGCTGGGCAAGGGAGACATGCTGTTTCTGCCACCGGCGAGCTCGCGCGTCGTGCGCCTGCACGGACCGTACATCTCCGAGCAAGAGAGCGCGCGGCTCGCGAGTTACCTGCGCAAGCAGGGACAGCCCATTTACGACGACACGATTACCGAAGACGAGAAGAAGATCGAGGCGATAGGCGGCTTCGAGAAAGACGACCTGTACGACGAGGCAGCGCGCATCGTCGTGCAGAGCGGACAGGCGTCGATCTCGTACCTCCAGCGCCGCCTGCGCATTGGCTTCAGTCGTGCGGCGCGTCTCGTAGACATGATGGAAGCCGAGGGGCTCGTGTCAACCGGATCGGGCGGCAAGGCACGTGAAGTATTGGTGCCGAAGGACTACTTCGATCAGGTGGATGCCCAAGTGCGATAAGTAGGGACGCCTCGCCGAGGCGTCCGCTACGGCGCGTTCGGCGAACGCGCCCTACCCGGAAACGGATGTGAGGCTATGCCCATCCGCAGAGTTGTCATTGCTCTAGCTGTTGCGGCGCTGATGGCCGTGCCGGCCGAACTGGCGGCGCAGTCAGCCAAGACGAGGTACGGGCGCGCGCTCGCGCGCGAGAAGAGCCTCAGGAACACTCGTCGTGCGCCACCCTTGTCGCAACTGCGGGCCACGGTGCGCGCCTACGAACAGATCGCGCGGCGGTATCCGAGGAGCGGGTACGCCGACAATGCCCTCTACAACGGCGGCCTGCTCGCGCTCGAGGCATATCGCCATTACGAACATGCCGAGGATCGTGAAGCGGGCATCAAGATGCTCGAGTGGATGGTTCGCGAGTATCCGTCGAGCTCCCTCGAATCGGAGGCCAGCGCACGTCTTCGCGAGGCCGACGGCAGCCGCAACGCACGGCGGGGGGAAGAGGACGACACGGATGACGAGCGCCCGACACCCAGGCTGGCTGGTAGCTCAGCGCCAACTGCACTTGCAACGGTGCGCGGCATCGAGCGTACCAACCTGCCAGACGCGGTTCGTGTGACGGTCGAGTTGGATCGCGAGTTCACGTTTCACCAGGATACGCTGGGCAATCCACCACGGGTGTTCGTCGATTTGCAAGGCGTGAGGCCGGGTGAGGCGCTTCGAGAAACGCTGCGCTCCGATGACCACGAAGACATCCTGCGTGAGGTGCGCGTGGGCACGCGCGGCAAGGATGTCACACGCGTCGTCCTCGAGCTCGCAGACAAGGTGCAACATCGAGTGTCAGCCATGTCGAACCCGTTTCGACTGGTCATCGACCTGCAACGACCTGACGCGGTCGCGTCGCATGATACCGGAGGGGGCTTTCCGCAGCCCGGCGACGCCAAGGTGGGGAGCCCGCCCCTGCCCCGCTCGGCCGAGGCAAACGCCGATGGAGCGGGAAGCTCCAGCAAGCAGGAGCCAGGAAACGTGCCGCAGCCGTTTCCAGCGGTCGGCCCACGAGCAGCCGAGATGGCGCGCGCCGAGCCGACCACGGTCGAGACCCCGGCCGTCGAGGCACCAACAGATGTCGCGGCTTCCTCGCCGGATCCGCCGCCGCCGACTGAGGTTCCAGAAAGCAGGACGAACGGGACGGAGGAAGCTCCAAGGGCCAGCGAGCCTGCTCCGGCAACCACCGCCGCCCCAGATCTGCCTACCACCCGCGACGCGCCGGGTGTCGGTAGCCTCGACGCGCCGGCGGTGCCCGAAGTCAACGGCAGCGGGCGCTTCTCGATGTCCCGGCAGCTTGGCCTGGGCATCGCGCGCGTGGTCATCGACCCGGGCCACGGTGGGCACGACCCAGGCACGAGGTCGAATGGTGTCGTCGAATCCGAGCTCGTGCTCGATGTTGCCCTCCGTCTGGAGCAACTGCTGAAGCAGGGCGGAGTCGATGTGGTGCTGACACGACGCGCCGACGAATTCATCGATCTCGAAGAGCGCGCCCCCATAGCGACTCGCAATAAGGCAGACCTCTTCGTCTCGATCCATGCCAATGCGAGCCCGAACCGCAGCGCGAGCGGCATCGAGACCTACGTATTGGACTTCGCCTCCGACAAGGATGCCGAGGAAGTGGCTGCGCGCGAGAACGCCACGTCCGCACAGCGGATGCAGGATCTGCCCAATATCGTGGAAGCCATCGCGCTGAATAACAAGCTCGACGAGTCACGCGATCTTGCCAGGATGGTGCAGGCCGCGATGGTCAGCGGTGCGCGTGCTGCGAATCACGAGGTGCCGGATCGCGGCGTCAAGCGCGCCCCATTCGTCGTGCTGATTGGCGCGGAGATGCCCGCCATCCTCGCCGAGATTGCGTTTGTGAGTAACCGGCAGGAAGCGGGCCTGCTCAAGACCTCCGCCTACCGCCAGCGGATCGCCGAGGCCTTGCGCGACGGCGTCCTGCGCTACCAGCGCTCGCTCAAGTCGACCGGCACGCTCGCCGAGCAGTAGTCGAGCGATAATAGGGGTATGGGTGGACAGCCGCATACGCCCATCGTCGTGAGAGAGGTGCCGCCGCCCAGCACGCAGACTGGCGTGGCCGACGTCTTGGTGGGATCGCTTGGCTTGGCGGGGCTGCTGCTGGTCGGCGCGCTCGTCGCCGGGGCAGTACTAGGGGTCATTGTCGTCAGCGTCAAGCGCTGGCGGGACCGTCATCGCAGCGTCGAGACCGAGTTCGTCCAGCTCAAGTTGTAGCGGGAAACCGACCGCTCGTCAGCGTGAGCTCTGCAAGCGTTCGCACGGCCACGCCGGTTGCCCCCTTGGGCTGATACGGTGTGGCGTCATCCGCCCAGGCCGTGCCGGCAATGTCCAGATGTGCCCACGGCAGCCCGCCCGTGAACTCCTTCAGAAATGCGGCGGCTGTAATCGCCCCAGCCGCTCGGCCGCCGATGTTCTGGAGGTCGGCAATCTCACTCTCGAGCAGCTCCGTGTAGTCCTCGAACAACGGCATCGGCCATAGCCGATCGCCGGCGTGCTCCCCGGTCTCTCGAACGAGCTCGACCCACGAAGCCGGTTGTCCAAACAAACCGCTCGTCGTGCGTCCCAGCGCGACGACGCAGGCTCCCGTGAGTGTGGCCACGTCGACCAGGTGTGTGGCGCCCAGCTCACGCGCGTACCACAACGCATCTGCGAGAATCAGGCGGCCCTCGGCATCCGTGTTGAGTACTTCTACGGTCTTGCCGGTCGCGCTTCGCAGCACGTCGCCTGGCTTGATCGCGCGCCCGCCGACCATGTTCTCCGTGGCCGGTATCACGCCGACGACCGATACCGGCGGCTGCAGCTGCGCCACGGCGTGGAGCGCTGCCAGAACCGACGCGCCGCCGGCCATGTCGTGCTTCATCTTGTCCATGCCATCCGCTGGCTTGATCGAGACACCGCCAGTATCAAAGGTGACCCCCTTTCCTACCAAGCCGAGCACGGCATCGCTCACAGTTTCCGGCGGCGTGTATCTCACGACCAACACGCACGGCGGCTCGACGCTCCCTCGAGACACGCCAGCCATGAGCCCCATACCCAACTCTTGAATGCGACTCTCGTCGAGCACGTCGATGGCGAGACCCCTGTTCGCCAGCAGCTCGTGCGCACGCTCGGCGAAGCTGCGGGGTGTCAGCAAATTGGACGGTTCGTTCGACAGCCCCCGTGCGAGGTTGGTCGCCTCGCCAAGGACCACGCCGCGCTCAGCAGCTGCCGTCACGCTCTTTTCCTCACCATCGGCGATAATGGCCGCCTCGCGCAACGCGCCCTGGTCCCGTTCGCGCGTCTTGTAGGGATCCGTCTGGAAGCTTGCAAGCACGAGGCCCTCGGCCAGGGCTTGGGCGCAGGCCTGTCGATCGAGCGGGCCACGCTGTACCAAGGCAAGCCGCCCAATGCGCTGCCTGCGCGCCAGCAAGCCGGCCGCGGTCGCCAGACGTCTCGTCCGCTCGAGCGTGAGCTGGTTCCGAGGGCCCGCGCCCATCACCAGCACCCGCCGGCAGCGCCAGTTGGCATCATCGACGTGAAGCCAATGCGTCTCGTAAAGCTTGCCGCGTATCTCCTGGTTCCCCCTGAGGCGCGCGAGCTCTCCACCGGACGCATCGTTCCACTGCGCAAGGTCGGCGCCTGCGTCGTCGACAAAGACAGGGAGGACTATGAGATCGGTGGTGACGAGGCGTGGAGTGGCGCCTGTCACCGACAACGAGAGGCGGGTCTGACTAGCCATGCGCCCGATTATAACCAGGGCGCAGCTCTTGCTCACCTCGGCTCGGAGGCGCTACGATTGGCGCGCTCAGCACATTTGGTGAAAGAACGGACGCCATGCCCTGGATATCCCGGCTATTCGCGTTGGTGGCTTCCCTCGCGGCCGCCTGGTTAGCGGTCATAGCACTGGTCCAGCACCCTATCCTGGCCGAGGCGCGCGACGACGAGCGGCCGGCGCTCGCGCTCAAGGCCACGCCGCAGGTGGGCTTCGCGCCCGCGGAGATTCGCCTCTCGGTCGAGGTCAAGGGAGGCCCGGACGATTACGAGAGGTTCTATTGTCCGGCCATCGAGTGGGATTGGGGAGACGAGACGAGCTCCGAGCTGCGATCCGATTGCGATCCTTACGAGCAAAGGAAGAGCGAGATCACGCGTCGCTACAGGACAACGCACATCTATCAGACAGCAGGTAACTACCGCATTGTGTTTCGGTTGAAGCGCGGCAGCCGCGTGGTCGGATCTGCCAGCACGGCGGTCCAGGTACGGTCGGGACTTCGTGATCCAGGCAACCCTTGGTGAACAGACTGCCTCCCTGCCGCGCCCTACCATCTTGCGAGCCCCGACACTTGACCCAAAGGCGTCGAGTGTCGGGGTTCTCAAGCGTTCTCGCCGATAACGACGAGCTGAACCTCCACGAAGCCTGTAGACCCAACGTTCCACGTTCGCGCTTCGCGCTCCGGCGGACAAGCTAGGGCGGGCGGCTCGCTCGCGAGGCGCCAAGCCCGCACCGCGATGGGGCCCTGATCGTGCTGCCACACGGGGCCGCAGATAAGGTAGACGAACTCCGTGTAGCTCGCTTCTTCGAGGTCTCGTGGAGACGGCACCGGCGGCGTATTGGGATGAGAATGGTACGCGCCCACGACACGACGCCCAGTTGCTCGCGCTCGCCGAACTGCGGCGAGATGATCCGCCGGGTCAACGAGAAAGCGAGACGACGAGGCCTGGAGATTGCGGGCCGGGACGGCCTCGTCGATACGCTCGTCGGTCCCCAGGATCAGACCGCAGCACTCGTTTGGCCACTCAGCCCTTGCATGCTCGGTGATTCGTTCGATCACCTGCCGCGCCACGCTCACGCGCGGTCCCTGGCGCTTGGTGCTCGCTTCCTCATGCGGCATCGTCGGGGTACATTCACGTGTCGTGGGGGCGGACGCCTCGGCGAGGCGTCCCTACCGCCACGATGGTAGGGCGCGTTCGCCGAACGCGCCGTGCTCCTACCCTGGCAACCAAGCCTCGTATTCTTCCTGGTGATACAGCGTGAAGCCTCGCGCGAAGTAGTTGCGTAGCGCCGCCGGGTGGTCGAGCGAGCACGTGTGGACCCACAACCGGCGCGCCCCCGCAGCCCATCCCGCCTTCGCGGCCGCAGTGAGCAGCCCCTTGCCATAACCCCGGCCGATGAACTCCTCGAGCAGCCCAAAGTACGCAATCTCCGTGTTGCCGTCATCAGCACTTCTCAGCTCGAAGAACCCCGCGGGGGCTCCCCCGACCCGCAGCAGCCACAGCTCGAGTCCAGGTCGAGCGAGGTGCCGACCGATGCGCTCGTCGTTCCAGTCGTAGCGCTCGCGCCAGTGGTACCGGCGGCCGACCTCTCGATACAGATAGCGGTAGAACGATGGTGGGCCGTTGCGTATCTGCTCTACGCATGCCGAGGCGTCGTTCAGCGCTGCCGGCTTGAGGGCGTCAGGAGAGGTCATTTCGAGGTAGAACCGGGTGGCCACCACCCTCCTACGACCGCGTCCGCTGGCGGGAGGCCTGGGCTCCCACGCAGGTGCGGCTGTTTGAGTTGGGACGTTTGACTGGAAGGCAATACGCGATTCGAGCGTGCGCCGCCAATCGTTGCCGCTCTCGAGGAGCCCGCGCAACGCCGACGAGTCTGCATTCTCCGGATGAGCCCCGGTCACCGCGTGCACGAACGCCTCGACCGCCCGGCCGATCTCATCCGCATTCGTCTGCAGAATGTCAATCCAGACGGAGGCGGGACTGGCCGCGAGCCGCGTGGTGTCGAGCAGACCTGTGCCCGACAACGCGAGGTCGTGTGTGCCGCCGAGCGCGGAGCCGATCGTGTGCATCAGCGCACTGGCCACCAACTGCGGCAGATGACTCACGTATGCCATCAGCCGATCGTGCTCCTGCGCATCCACCAGTCGGGGATATGCCTCGATGCCGGCAGCCAGGGCTGCGATGGAGGCCACAGCGGCGCTCTGCGCCTCACCGGGCAGCGGCGTCAGCAGCCACGGCTTGCCCGCGAAGAGGTCGGCGCGCGCGCGGTCGAAACCGCCTGGCGCGTCGCCCGCGAGGGGATGGCCACCAACAAACGCGTACGGCCGATGCAGCGCCTGGGCGGCGGCGAGGATCGCACGCTTCGTGCTGCCAACGTCGGTGACGACCGCGTTTCCCGAGAGATGGGCGGTCAGCGGCTCGAGCAACGCGATGTTCTGGGCGACGGGCGTTGCGAGCACCGTGACGTCGGCGCCCGTGACCGCAGCCAGCTCAGACGCCACATGAAAGCCGGCGCTCCGCGCCGCCGGCATCTCAGGTGCATCGGCTCGCTCGATCGCGACGACCTCGCAGTCGGGCCAGGCACGGCGCACGGCCAGACCGAGCGACCCACCGATCAGGCCGAACCCAACGATCGCAAGGCGCCGAAACATCGCTTCAGAAAGGGTGTGACACCGGGGCAGGTCTTAAAGGTTCGAGGTTCGAGGTTTGAGGTTCGAGGTTGGGGGAGTGCGAACGCTTTGGGGCTAGCGTCGATCGCCTCGGCGCGTCGCGAACCTGCAACCTCGAACCTCCAACGTAACCCCAACTTCCAGCCCTGCACTCAACCTCGAACTTCGAACCTCGAACCTCAAACCTCACTGCCCCCAGCCGCGGCGGGCGACCGGCTCCAAACAGATGCTACGCCCAATGGCCGGCGCAATGATTCGGAGCTCTGCCATCAAACGATCGAACTGCGTGGGATAGAGCGACTGGGCGCCGTCGCTGAGCGCGTGATCCGGGTCACAGTGAACCTCGATGAGCAGGCCATCGGCACCTGCAGCAACGGCTGCTCGCGCCATGGGCGCGACCTTGTCCCGTCGCCCCGTGCCATGGCTTGGGTCGACGAAAATGGGAAGGTGACTCAGCTTCTTCACGACGGGGATGGCCGAGATATCGAGCGTGTTCCGCGTGTAGCTCTCGAACGTGCGGATACCACGCTCGCAGAGGATGACCTCCATATTGCCACCTGCGAGCACATACTCCGCGGAGAGCAGCAGCTCCTCGATGGTGGCGGAGATCCCGCGCTTGAGCAGCACCGGTTTGCGTACGCGGCCGAGCTCGCGCAGGAGCGTGAAGTTCTGCATGTTGCGGGCGCCAACCTGATAGATGTCGACGTAGCGCTCCAAGAGCTCGATCTGACTCGCGTCCATGACCTCCGAGACGAGCTGCAGGTCGTGCTCCTTGGCCGCCGAGCCGAGCAGCCGCAGCCCCTCCTCACCGAGGCCCTGGAAGCTGTAGGGCGATGTGCGCGGCTTGAACGCGCCACCCCGCAGGATCTTGCCGCCACCGCGTTTCACCGCGGCTGCCGCCGACATGACCTGCTGCTCGTTCTCCGCCGAGCATGGCCCGGCCATCACGACCACCTCGTCGCCACCTATGCGGACGTCGCCGACGTTGACAATCGTGTTCTCTGGCCTGAACGTGCGGCTCGCCAACTTGTACGGCTCGGTAATCCGCAGCACTTCACGGACGCCGTCGAGCACCTCGACGAGCCGCGGATCCGCCTTGCGATTGTTGCCGACCGCGCCAATGACCGTGCGCAGCGCACCCGTCGATCGGTGCACGTCGTATCCCATCTCGACCAGTTGCGCGATGACCTTCTGGACTTGATCTTCGCTCGCTCGTTCTTGCATGACGACCACCATGATTCTTCTCCCTGGGAGCCAATCGGAAACGGAGACAGTCCCCGTTCTCCCTTAATCGTTCGTGTCCAACGCATCCGCAAGGCCGTTTGGCTCGGCCGTGTCCGGGGTGAGCCCCTCGTGGACCACCCGTTCGAGTCGCCGGTTCTCGTCGATGATCCGCTCGAACAGCCGCGTGATCGCAGCATCGTCGAGCGGGCCATCATTACGGCGACGGACGTGCTCGAGCACGTCATGCTCGCGATCCGGCTGGTAGATATCCAACCCCGCTTCTTTCTTGAAACGTCCTACCTGCAGGGCGCAGCTCGCGCGCCGGTTGAGCAGCCGGACGAGTCGCTCGTCAATGGCATCGATCGCGCGCCTGAGCTCGTCAATGCTCATGCCGTTGGCTCGCTTCCATTGCGGAGCCAGCGCACGAACTCGCTCACGCGTGCTTCGAGCGCCGGTGCATCTGCATGGTTGGCCACCTCCGCCACCAGCGCGCTACCCACGACGGCCGCGTCCGCCCAGCCGCCGACCTCATGGACGTGCTCGGGCCGGGATAAACCAAACCCCACGGCAACGGGCATCGTCGTCTGCTGCCGGATGCGGCCGACGAGCGCTTGCGCCTCTGCGGCGATCCGATCCCGCATACCTGTCACGCCGAGGCGTGAGATCGCATACAGGAAGCCGCGGCCGGCCTCGGCCGAGCGGCGGATCCGATCGTCGCTGGTCGTTGGGCTGACGAGGCAGATCGGATCGAGCTGGGCCGAGGACAACGCTTCATGGAACGGCGCTGCCTCTTCGATCGGCACGTCGACGAGCAGCACGCCATCGACGCCGACGTCAGCCGCGCGTGCCGCGAACGGTGCCACACCCATGCGCACGACCGGGTTGGCGTACGTGAAGAGCACGATTGGCGCGCGGACGGCCGCGCGCTGCTCGCCGATCAACTCGAGTGTCGCGGAAAGCGTCATCCCGGCGGCCAGCGCCCGCTCCGAGGCGCGCTGGATGATCGGACCGTCAGCGAGCGGGTCCGAGAACGGGACCCCGATCTCGATCACATCGGCGCCCCCCGCATCTACCGCGCGCAGCACGCCGGCCGTGCGCGCGCGATCGGGATCGCCAGCCGTGATAAAGGCGACGAGCCCGCAACGTCGCTCCACCTTGAGACGCGCGAACGTCTCGGCGATCCGCTGACTCACCGACCCACCTCCTCTGTCTCGCGCCGGCGTGTGGCCAAGGCCCGCTGCACGGACTGAACGTCCTTGTCGCCGCGCCCGGACAGGTTCACGAGAATCAATGCGCCCCGGCCGCCCTCCTGTCCGATCGCCCGCACGGCCGCCAGCGCATGCGACGACTCGAGCGCTGGTAAGATCCCTTCGAGCTTACCGAGCGCCAAGAACGCCTCCAGCGCTTCGTCGTCGCTGGCGTACCGATACTCGGCGCGTCCCTGCGCCGCGAGCCACGCATGCTCGGGGCCGACTGCCGGGTAATCGAGGCCCGCCGAAATGGAGTGTGTGAGCTCGATGTTGCCGTGATCGTCCTGGAGCAGCAGCGTCCTGGTACCTTGCAGAACACCAGGCGCACCGCCCGCAAACCGCGCCGCATGCCGGCCTGGGCTGATGGCAGTGCCGCCAGCCTCGACGCCAATCAGGCGCACCGACACGTCCTCGATGAACGCATCGAAGATCCCCAGCGCATTGCTGCCTCCTCCCACGCAGGCCACCACGGCGTCTGGCAGCCGGCCGAACCGTGCCAGACACTGCTCGCGTGCTTCCTGGCCAATGACCGATTGGAACTCGCGAACCATCAACGGATATGGATGTGGCCCAAGCACCGACCCCAGCAGGTAGTGCGTGTGGCGAACATTGGTCACCCAGTCGCGCATGGCTTCGTTGATCGCGTCCTTGAGCGTGCAGCTCCCCGCATCGACGCGATGCACCGAGGCGCCCAACAGCTCCATGCGAAACACGTTGAGCGCCTGCCGGCGCATGTCCTCGGCGCCCATGTAGATGTCGCACTCGAGGCCGAGTAGCGCACAGACCGTTGCCGTGGCCACGCCATGTTGGCCGGCGCCGGTCTCCGCCACGATGCGCCGCTTGCCCATGCGCACGGCGAGCAGCGCTTGGCCGAGCGCGTTGTTGATCTTGTGCGCTCCGGTATGCGCGAGGTCCTCCCGCTTGAGGACGATACGCGCGTCGCCGCACTCGGCAGCAAACCGCCGCGCCTCGTGGAGCGGCGTGGGACGGCCGGCATACTCGTGAAACAGCCGCATCAGCTCCTCGCGAAACGTTCCGTCCCGCCGCACGGCGAGGTACGCGTCCGTGAGCTCCGCAATGGGGGCGACCAACGTCTCGGGCACGAAGCGCCCTCCGAACGGTCCGAAGTATCCGCGCTCGTCCGGATCGCGCCGGGCAAAGACCGGCCCTGGCGTCGCCATCACGGTGGTGTCGTTGGACATGCTGATCTCCGTGCCCGACTTAGGGCCTACACACGGCATCCATGAACGCGCGCATGCGATCGTGGTCCTTGACGCCTGGCGCGCGCTCGACGCCAGACGCCACATCGACCGCGTACGGCCGCACCGCTCCAATCGCCTCCGCGACGTTGTCCGGTCGAAGACCGCCGGAGAGGATGACGCGGCGTTGACCGGCGATGCGCGCGGCAGCCCTCCAATCGATTTGCTGCCCCGTGCCGCCGCGCCGTACCGGATCGATGGCATCCAGCAAGATCGTCACGCGCTCTCTTGGAGCACTCACCCACTCGCTCGTGGCGTACTCGCCGACGTCGAGCGCCTTGATGACGCGGCACGGAATCCGCTGCAGGTGATCGACGCTTTCGTGCCCGTGTAATTGGACCGCGCCCAAGCCCAAGCTGACCGCCATCCGAATCACCTCTTCCATCGGTTGGTCCACGAAGACGCCAACCACGGTCGTGAACGGGGGCACCGCGTCGACGATGCTTCTTGCCTGCGGCATCGTCACGGCACGCGGGCTGTTCGGCCAAAACACGAGTCCAATCGCCGACGCGCCGAGCGCTGCCGCGAGGGCGGCGTCCTGCGGCCGTGTCACGCCGCATATCTTGACGGCAACGCTCGCGCTCTGGAAGAGCGGTTCGTTGGCCACGTTTGCGCGAGCGGCGCGGCTCACCGGCTCTCCCTCCCAGTGAGCGCGGTCGCCTCGTCGATCACCTCCGCGAGCGCGCGACCCGGACTCGGCGCCGTCATGAACCGCTCGCCGACGAGGAACGCGTCGTAGCCTCGCTCCCGTAGGCGCCCGAGATCGGTGCCGGTGCGCAGACCACTCTCCGCGACGGCGACACGATCGTCCGGGATCTCGTCGATCAGACGTTCCGCGACATCGAGCGAGACCTCGAGCGTCTGGAGATTTCGATTGTTCACGCCGATGATGGAGGCCCCGGCCGACAACGCGGTAGTCAGCTCGACCTCGTCGTGCACCTCGACCAGCGCCGCCAATCCAAGCGTCTGCGCCTCGCCCAGCAGGCTCGTGAGCGCGGGCTCGTCGAGCGCAGCCACGATGAGCAACACCGCGTCGGCGCCCATGGCCCGCGCTTCGTGCAGTTGATACGCATCGACGATGAAGTCCTTGCGCAGGACTGGCACGGTCACGGTCTCACGTACTGCAGTGAGATGGTCAGGGTGACCGTCGAAGAACGTTGGCTCCGTGAGAACAGAAATGGCTGCCGCGCCCGCGGCCTCGTACTCGTCTGCGATGGCCGCGGCGTCGTACGCGTTGCGGAGAAGGCCACGTGCTGGCGATCGCCGCTTGCACTCGGCAATGACATTGACGCGGTCTGCCTTGGTCAGCGCTTCGACGAACGACCTGCTCCTCGGCAGACGCACCGGCGCCTCCGCGTCCAGCACTGCGCAGGGCCGGCGCGCCGCGCGGCCCTCGACGATGCGCTTGGTCGCGGCAACGACCGTGGACAGGAGGCTAGCGTTACTCTGACGCATCATCGTTCACCGTCGTCGTGGGATGCTTCGACCATGCGATCCAAGACCACGGCTGCGCGTCTCTCGTCGAGTGCGTTGGCAGCCATCTGGATGCCTTGTTGTAACGATGCCGCACGACCCGCAATGAACAGCGCGGCCCCCGCGTTCAACAGCACGATATCGCGCGCCGGTCCGACCTGCCCTTCGAGGACCGCGCGAGCAATCGCGGCATTGGTCGCTGCATCGCCACCGGTCAGATCCGTGAGCTGCCCTTTCGGCAAGCCGAAGTCAGCAGGGTGCACATAGAAGGTCCGCATCACCCCGTGCCGGCACTCGGAGACTTTCGAATATCCGGTTGTCGACAACTCGTCCAGGCCGTCCGCCGCATGCACCACCCACACGTGATCGGACCCCAAGAGCCCGAGCGTCCGCGCGACGAGCTCCGTCAATTCTGGCCGGGGCACGCCGACGAGCTGGCGGCGCGCGCCCGCGGGATTGGTCAACGGTCCGAGCAGGTTGAAGGCGCTCCGGACGCCGAGCTCTTTGCGCACGGGCGTCGCGTGCCGCATCGCCGGATGAAACGTCGGTGCAAAGAAGAACGCGATGCCGGCCGTGCGGAGGCTTCGCTCCACCACGGCGGGCGGTGCCCCGATCCGCACGCCAAGCGCCTCGAACACATCTGCACTGCCACACTGGCTCGAGACCGAGCGGTTGCCGTGCTTGGCCACCGGCACGCCGGCGGCGGCCACCACGAGCGCCGTCAACGACGACACGTTGATCGTGCCGGTTCCATCACCGCCGGTGCCGCAGGTGTCGAACGCGTCGTCGACCCGCGAGGAGAGTGGCACGGCAGCGGCCCGCATGGCACGCGCCAGGCCCACGAGCTCGGCCGGCCGCTCCCCCTTCGCACGCAGGGCCACGAGGAAGCCAGCGATCGTCGCCGCACCCGCCTCGCCGCGCATGATCGTGGCCATCGCCGCCTCGGTCGCGTCGGTCGTCAGGTCCTCGTGCCGCAGAAGTTGTTCAAGCAGCGTGCGGAACATTGCTGATCTCGAGGAAGTTTCTCAAAATGCGCCTGCCGACATCGGTCAGCACCGACTCCGGGTGGAACTGCACCCCGTACATGGGATACACGCGGTGCCGCAAGCCCATCATCGTCTGATCGTCGACGGTGCTCGCCGTGACGACGAGCGACTCCGGAACCTCTGTGGTGGACACGGTCAGCGAGTGGTAGCGGGCGGCCACGAACGTGCGATCGAGCCCGCGAAAGACGCCCTGGCCATCGTGCGCCACGAGCGAAGTCTTGCCGTGCATGAGACGGGCGGCCGGCACCACGCGCCCACCAAATGCCAGCCCCATCGCTTGGTGCCCCAAGCAGACGCCCAACATCGGTACAGTCGGGGCGAAGCGCTTGACGAGCTCCACCGTGATGCCGGCATGCTCGGGCCGTCCCGGTCCTGGCGATATCACGATGTGCTCCGGCCGCAGCGCTGCAACCTCATCGAGCGTTATCTGGTCGTTCCGCGTGACACGGAGCTCCGCGCCCAGCTCTCCGAGGTACTGCGCCAGGTTGAACGTGAACGAATCGTAGTTGTCGATCAGGAGAACCATAAGGTTCGAGGTTCAAGGTTCGAGGTTCAAGGTTAAATGTGCAAAGTCGACGCTGCACGGGTTGAATTCCGACGTTGAAGGTCGAAAGTTCGAGGCTTCCACGCTGGTTTCCCCTCACCTCGAACCTCGCACCTCGAACCTCGAACCTTCTAAGTCATACGCTGTGCGAGCTCGAGGGCATGGAACAACGCTTGCGCCTTATTACACGATTCCTCGTACTCCATCGCCGGGTTGGAATCCGCCACGACGCCCCCCCCGGCTTGAACCTGAGCGATGCCGTTGCGCATCGCAATCGTTCTGATTGCAATGCAGCAATCGAGGTTTCCGGCGAAGTCCAGATAGCCCACCGCGCCGGCATAGATCCCCCGCCGGGTCGGTTCCAGCTCTGAGATGATCTCCATCGCGCGGATCTTCGGCGCGCCAGTGACCGTGCCGGCTGGGAAGCAGGCCACGAGTGCGTCGAGGCAATCCTGATCGTCGGCGAGCTGGCCCTCGACGCGCGAGACGAGGTGCATGACGTGCGAATAGCGCTCGAGCGCCATGTAGATGGGCACCCGCACCGTGCCGTAGTCGCACACACGCCCCAGATCGTTGCGTCCCAGATCGACGAGCATCACGTGCTCGGCGCGCTCTTTCTCGTCTCGCTTCAGCTCCTCCGCCAAGCGCAGGTCTTCCTCATCGGTGCGGCCGCGCGGCCGCGTGCCGGCAATGGGGTGTGTGGCCGCACGGCGACCCTCGACCCGCACCAACATCTCTGGCGAGGAGCCAACGATCGAGAGCTCACCAAGCCGCACGAAGAACATGTAGGGCGACGGATTGACGTAACGCAGCGCGCGGTACACGTTGAAGGGATCTACCGCCACCTCGACGTCGAATCGCTGCGACGGCACGATCTGATAGGCATCGCCCGCCGCGATGTACTCTTTCGCCGTGCACACGGCCGCCTCGTACGCCTCCCGTGTGAGGCGCGCGTTCACGACCGGCGCGGGAGCGTTGCGAGACGCCGGCTGCGAGGCGTAACGATCCAGCTCGCGCTCGAGAAAATCCAGGCGCGCGCAGGCGAACTGGTACAGCGTCTCGAGGCTCTCGCTCGGGGTGATTCGCGCGTTGGCAATCAGCAGGATTCGATGCTTGACATGATCGAATGCCAGCACCGTGTCGAACAGCATGAACGCCGCTTCGTCTTCCTCGCTCGGCTCCTGCGTAGCCCGTGCCCATGCATGCTCCAGAGAGGGCTCGAACCAGCGCACGGCATCGTAGCTCACATACCCCACCGCGCCGCCCGTGAATCGCGGAAGGCCCGGCACGAACGGCGCGCGATACTCCGCCATGAGCCCGCGCAGCGCCTCGATGAATGGCTTGTCGACCGCTGTCGTGCTCCCAGCCTTCTCGAGGAGTGTGCGCCCGTTCCGGGCACGCAATACCACGAACGGATCCTTGCCGAGAAACGAGTAGCGCGCGACCTGCTCACCGCCTTCCACGCTCTCGAGCAGGAACGCGTAATCGGCGTGCTCAGCGACGCGGAGGAATGCGGAGACCGGCGTGAGGAGGTCGGCGAGGCGCTCGCGGCACACCGGCACGAAGGTGCCGCGGCGCGCCAGGTCGACGAACTCCTCGAAGGTGGTCTGCTTCATCGTCGTCACTCCGCTCGAAGGCGCCGGAGCGCCGCCTCCCGCATGGCCTCGACCGGCGCGGGCCGGCCGGTCCACCACTCACACTGGCGCGCGGCCTGCACCACGAGCATCTCGAGCCCCGGAATCGTCTCGTGCCCGTGCGCCTGTGCCTCGCGCAGCAGCCGTGTCTCCTGCGGGTTCGTCACGAGGTCGTAGACGATCCGCCCGGGCCGGCCGGCGTCCGCCGGCGCCGGCGGCGATCCGCGGAGGCACGCCGTAGACAGCGGGAGCGCATCGACTTGGGGCCAGGTCCCGACTGGGGTCGCATTGACGAGTAAGTCCCAGCCGTCCGGTTGCGGCGGCCAGCCGCCAACGCGAGCCCCAAAGGCAGCCACGGCTTCCGCCTGCTCGCGCCGCCGCGCGTGGACGGTGACCTCCACGCCTTCGCCGACCAGACCCGCGACCACGGCGCGGGCGGCGCCACCGCCGCCGAGGACCGACGCAGCGATCCCCTGTAACGAGTGGCGCGCTCGAAGCGGCGCGAGAAACCCCTCCACGTCCGTGTTGCGCGCCTCCCAGCCATCTCGGCTGCGCCGCAAGGTGTTCGCGACACCGAGTTGTTCGGCCAACGCAGAGCGAGAAGCGGCGGCCGCAAGCGCTGATCGCTTGAACGGCGCCGTCACGCTGCAGCCACGAAGGTCCATGGCTTCGGCAAAGGTCAGGAAGTCATCGAAGTCCGGCGATTCACAGGGGACGTACGCGGCGTCGATGCCCAGCTCCGCGAACGCCGCGTTGTGCATCGCAGGCGAGAGCGAATGGCCGACCGGGCATCCAACAACGGCGTAGATCGTCGACGCGCGCGTGATCCGGTCGAGGCGAAACTCCTCGCGCAGACGAGCGACCGGCAGCTGACCTGGGGCGACGCCTTCTCCGCCATACGTCCAGCGCGAGCCGAAGCGAGCGGCGAGCACCCGGCTCGGCACACCCGCGACGCCCATGCCGATGACGACCACACCGCGATCGCGATATTGCTCGCCGAGCGCCAGGAGTGGAAGGAGGCTCGCCAGCCGCTCTACCCGTACGGCGACCTTCACCACCGCGGCTCGGCTGTCAGCCATGGCCTGGACCAGGGCGGCAAGATCGGCCGGCACGCCTTCGAAGTCGTGGAACGACACCACCACGCGCGACGGATCGCGCTCCAGAAGGCGCTCTCGAAACGAGGCGCGCCATTCCACGTCCACGAACTCCGCCCCACCGGTCAGCGCAGCGGTGAGCAGTTGCTCGCGCGCTTCCTCCGGCCCCTCGAACTGTCCACCCTCCCAGACCGGACGACACGAAACGACGACAGGCCGCTGCCGCCCTGCGAGGACCGCCGCGACTTCCGGCTCCTGGACGCCGTCCAGGCGCAGCTCGACCAAGTCCACGAGGGGACCGACCTCGTCGCGGGCGCGACGAAGGTCCTGGACCGTGGCTGCCGTCACCGTCCCGCACAAGCGCGCTGGTAAGCCCATAATGAAAAAGCCCCTTCAACCGGTGGCTGAAGGGGCTCGATTTGCTCGTGAGTCGTGCGCTTCGGTATTGCTGTTCTGCGCGCGATTTAGGTCTCCACCCCTCCGGCCACGATTCGGTACCACCACCGAAACGAGCCGCTAAAGCTCGTGGGGCGGTAGCCAAACGGGAATCGGAAGCGCGAAGGCGCGAACATGGTTCGATAGAAACTATCACAATCGGTGACGGGGTGACAAGGTGGAGAGGGACCCTGTGGAGAGGGACCCTGTGGAGAGGGACCCTGTGGAGAGGGACCCTGTCGGCCGCGTGGAAATACCACGTCCGGCGCGCACGTGTGGCGACCCGCTACCCCATCCGTGAATTCATGCTATAACGGCTCTAAGAGCCGTCTCGTTCGCGCCCTGTTCAATGACTACCTTTCGAGCTCTCGGAGCCGTGCTCGCTGCACTTGCTGGCGCCTGGCTCACCCTGGTGCCCGTGAGGGCCTCTTCCCCACTCGACTCACGTACGCCATTCATGCCGGTGAGTGAGGTGCGGGCCGGCATGCGCGGCACCGGTGTCTCGGTCTTTCAGGGGGCGACGCGCTCGGAGTTTCGCGTCCAGGTCCTCGGTGTTCTCGAGAACGTCCTCGGTGCCAGGCGGCGTCTCATTCTGGTCAAGCTGGAGGGCGGCCCGCTCGCGCAAGCAGGTGTTGTAGCCGGCATGAGTGGCAGCCCCGTCTTCATCGACGGTCGGCTGGTCGGCGCCGTCTCCTATGCGCTCGGCAACTTTGCGAAGGAGCCGATTGCCGGCATCACCCCCATCGAGGAAATGACCGAGGCCACCGCACGAGGCGCCTTCCGACCGGCCGCCGCCCGCCGCGCGCTTGCCGAGCTGCCGACGACGCGCGAAGCCTTGGCTGCTGCGCTCAGGGACACCTTCGACCGGCTGCGGCCATTTGCGCAATCCGCCGAGGAGCTTCGCGCGCTCGGGGTTCCCCCACAAACAGCCACACGCTACGGCGTGGCGCTGCGCCCTATCGCGACGCCGCTGACGTTGGGCGGTTTCAGCGGTGAGGCCGAGCGACTCTTGAGCTCGGCGTTCGCCTCTGCCGGCTTCACGCCGGTGACCGGCCAGCCCGCAGACGCGACCCCAACCCGTAAGCTTGGCCCGCTGCAGCCGGGTGACGCCATTGGTCTCAGCCTCATTCGTGGTGACCTCAGCCTGGGCGCCTCCGGCACCGTCACCTACGTGGACAAGGAGCGCGTGTATGCCTTTGGTCACCCGTTCTTGAATCTGGGGCCTGTCGACATCCCAATGACGCGCAGCTACGTGCACACGATTCTGCCAAGTCTCATGGAGTCGACCAAGATCGACAGCATGGGCGACGTCATTGGGAGGGTGCGCCAAGATCGAGCCACCGCCATCGCAGGCTCACTCGGTCCGGGCCCCCAGTTGGTTCCCCTGGCGCTGACGCTCGAGAGCGAGCAGGTGCCAACGCGCACGTTCCGTTTCGATCTCGTCAACGACCAACTTCTCACGCCCCTGCTCACGTTCGCTGCCGTGGCGAACACACTGCAGTCCTACGAGCGGGAGTTCGGCGCCGCAACGTTCACGGTGCGTGGCAAAGCCCAGGTGGCCGGCCACGGCGAGATCGAATTGGACGATGTCTTTGCGGGCGATACCTCGTCGACGGGAGCCGCAATGTACGTGGCGGGACCGGTCAACGCGCTTCTGCGCAATGACGTGGCCCCGGTCGAAATCGGGCCCGTCACGCTCACCATCACCTCCACGGAGCAACCGCGCACCGCCAGCATCGAACGCATTTGGGTGGACAACCCTCGGCCTCGCGCCGGCGAGACCGTTCGACTCCACGTGCTGACGCGCTCGTACCGCGGCGAGGAAATCGCCCGCACGCTGACGATCGAGATTCCAGAGTTTGCCCGCGGCGCCGTGTCTCTCGTCGTCGCGGACGCGCAAGCAATGGCCAAGGTGGATGGGACCGCCCCATCCCCACAGCAGGCCGAAAGCATCGACCAGATGATTCGCGTCTTCAACGAGGCGCGGCGTAACAATCGTGTCTACGTTCGCCTCATGAGCCCGTCGCCCGGCGCCGTCGTCAACGGACGCAAGATGCCCGCGCTGCCCCCTTCCGTCATGGCCGTGCTCAATGGCGAGCGCAACAGCAGCCGCGTTTCGTCGCTCGAGCAGGCTCCACTCGGCGAATGGGAGATTGCCACCCAAGACGTCGTCAGTGGCAACCGAAGACTGTCGCTAACCGTCCGAGAGCCTTGAAGGAAGTCCTTGGTGCTTGGTTCCTGGTGCGCTTTGGCGTACCGAAGCAGCGAGGCGTACTAGGTGCACCAAGAACCGGGAACCAAGAACCTATGAGACGTCCTGCGCATTACTGGCTCCTTCTTCTCTTCGTGCTCTCGTTGGCCACCGTGGTAGGCGCCTCAGAGCCCAAGTTCTGGACCGTTGCCAATCAATCGGGCTTCCTGAAAGGCAACGTCGACAACGTCGTCGTCGACAGTGATGGTCGTGTGACGCTTGGGCCGACGAGCAAGGTGCTCAGCGAGACGCAAGCTCCCTTCATTTGGGACCTGCACGTTGAACCCGACGGGGCACTCCTGGCGGGCACGGGCAATCAGGGGCAGGTGCTGCGGCTAACGCAAGCGGGCGAGTCCACGGTTCTCTTCGACAGTCAAGAGCTCCAGGTTCACGCGGTCCTCCGTGCACCGAACGGCAGCCTCTTCGTCGGCACGTCACCGGACGGCAGGATCTACCGCGTCAAAGGGGAGAAAGACAGCGCTCCCGTCTACGATCCACCCGACAAGTACATCTGGGCGTTGGCCGCGGCGGCAGACGGAACCGTGTACGCGGCGACCGGTAACAAGGGACGGGTCTATCGCATCAATGCGAAGGGCGAAGGCTCGCTATTCTACGACACGAAAGCGGCGCATGTGACCGCGTTGGCCCTCGATGAGAAGGGGCGCGTGCTCGCCGGCACCTCCTCACCGGGCCGTGTGTACCGCATCGACGCATCGGGGAAGGCGTTCGTGCTGCTCGACTCGCCGTTCAAACAGATTCAGGCGATTCGCCTTGGGCGCGACGGGACGATCTACGCAGCAGCCATGGATCCAACCGGCAAGTCGGCGCCAGCCGAATCGAAGTCCGACCCGACGGAGAGCTCCTCGGAGCAGCCTGTGCCAACCGTCACCACCGACGTTGTCGTCACAGGCGTCGGTGAGGTGCCGCTGAGCGCCGTCTCCGACCAAGCGAAGCCAGAGCCGGACGCCACACCAAGCGCAGCGCGAGGCGCCATTTACCGCATCGGCCCCGACGACATGTGGTCCAGCGTGTGGGAATCGGAGAGCGACCTTCCCTACGACGTCCGTGAGGAGCCCAGTGGGAGCCTGCTCGTGGCCACGGGCAACGAGGGCAAGGTCTACCGCCTCGAGGGTGACCCGGTCCGGACGGCGTTGGTCGCGCACGCCGCGGCCGAGCAGGTCACGCGCATTGAGGCCACACGGGACGCCGTCTATCTTGCAACGGCCAACCCGGGCAAGATCTTTCGGATGTCAACGGCACGCGCGACCGAGGGCACGTTCGTCTCCGAAGTCCGTGATGCAGAAACGGCCGCGCGATGGGGCACGCTCCGGTGGCGTGCCGAAACACCGCCCGGTACACGCGTGGAGCTGGCCACCCGTACCGGCAACACCAGCACCGCTGACGCCACGTGGAGTGACTGGTCCTCGCCGTACCGCAAGCCGACCGGCTCGACGATCGAAAGCCCTCCGGCCCGCTACATTCAATGGCGCGCGCGGCTCAGAGGATCGGCCTCGGCCAGCCCCATCTTGACATCCGTCACGACGACATACCTGCCACGCAACCGCCGGCCGGAGATTACCTCGCTGACCGTGCATCCGCCCGGCGTGGTCTTCCAACGCCCGTTCTCCATGAACGACACCGAGCTGGCGGGACTCGACAGCGCGACGGCCGGCCAGCGGGCGGCCGCAGCCTCCATCGCCGAAACCGATGGCGGCACCGTCCTTGGCCGGAAGCTGTACCAGAAAGGGCTGCAGACGTTCGCCTGGCAGGCGCGCGACGATGACGACGACTCCCTCGTCTACGGTTTGTCCTTCCGCCGTGCGGGCGAGAGAGAGTGGACGCCCATCGAGCACAACAAGACCGACGCTTTCTTCACCTGGGACACATCGTCGGTCGCCGACGGGACGTATGTCGTTCGTCTTGTTGCCTCCGATCAGGGCGCGAACCCCCCGGACACCGCGCTGAGCGTGGAGCGCGAGAGCGTGCCGTTCGAGATCGACAACACTCCCCCAACGATCGAGCGTGATCCGAAATCATCGGACGCCCCGGGTACCGTGTCCCTGATCGTCCGGGACGCGCATTCACCCATCCAACGCGTCGAATACAGCACGGATGCGCTCAGCTGGCGTGAAGCGTTTCCTGCGGATGGCATCGCGGATGGGCCGGACGAGCGCTACGCGATTCGCCTGAAAGGGGCTGGAGCTACACGCCTCATCGTGCGCGCCAGCGACACGATGGCCAACATCGCCACGAGCGAGTTCTCCATCAAGTAGGGCCGCCTCGCCGAGGCGGCCCTACCTCACCCAGACATCTCGACGGCGCATTCGACGAACGCGCCCTACCCTCAGGCGGCGGTGTTGTCGTGTAGAGGCGGCGCCAAGCTCGCGCCTGGCTTGCCGATATCAGCGGGAGCCGGAGGTCGCACGGTCGTGCGCGAGAACAGCCACACCACGCGAACGGCCACGGGGGAACCGTTGTGGCTCGCCGGCTCGAAGCGCGTCTCTGCCAGCTGACGAATCATGAGCCGCGCGACTTCTTCGCTGAAGCTCGCATTGACCAGCTCCGGGTTCGCGAGTCGTCCCTCGCGCGTGACCACGCCGGAGAGGGCGAGCTCGAGCTCGCCCGCCTGTACCGCGCTCGAGACGAGCGCCGCCGGCATGACCGTGCTCGACCCCGCCAGCACTTGCGGCAGCACTTCTGCGTCTCGAATCGACACCGGGTTGCGGTCCGTCCCTGGCGAGAGGGCCGCCGACAGAAGGGCGACCAGCAATAAGCACAGCGCGGCGCTGGTCGTCCCGCTGAGACCGGCCCACACGAGGTGCCAGTCCTCGAACAACCGGCCCATCCGATTCGGCCACGCCATGTTGCGCTCGGCGGAAATCTGACTCACGACACGGATGGGAAGATTGGCCAGATCGTCCTGCTGTTCGGACGTCCGCGCGCGCACGGAGGCGCGCAGGAGCGTGCCGACCGAGTCGAACGCCGCCACCTCGCCGGCACACGCCGGGCAGGAGGAGAGATGCGCGCGCACGGCTCGCTGCTCGTCGATCGGCATCGCGCCGTCGCGGAAGGCCGATAGCCGCTCGCCAACGTCCGCACAGGACAACGCGTTCATGCGACCCTCAGTTCTTCTCGCAACTGGTGGCGCGCTCGGGCCAACCGCGACTTGACGGTCCCGACCGCAACCCCCAGCGAATAGGCAATCTCGTCGTAGCTCAGACCATCGATCTCGCGCAACACAATCGCCGTCCGCTGATCGAAGGGCAGCCGGTCCAGCGCGCGCCACACGAACTCGACGACTTCCTTCCGCTCCACCGTCGCCTCCGGATCGTCGCCCCGGTCCGGATCGGGCACCTCACGGAGGCGGTGCAAATTGTCGTCGAGCGACACTTGCTCGCGTTGCTTCCGTCGGCGCCACCAGCGCTGCCGATTGCGCGCCTGGTTGATGACAATGCGGTAGATCCAGGTGCGCAGCGAGGCGTGGCCCCGGAACGAGGGCAATGTCCGGAAGACGCGCAGGAAGACTTCCTGCGAGAGGTCCAGCGCTTCGTCATGCTCCCCCAGCAGGTGCAGTGCAAGCTGGTACACCATGCGCTGGTGAGCCTCGACGAGGGCCGTGCAGGCCTGCTCGTCCCCTGCCCGACACCGCGCTACGAGCTCGGCTTCGACTTCGCCGCTGCTCGCCCACTCCAAGCCAACTGGCTTGACCGAGAGCCCCTCGGCCATTCGACGCTCCATCCTTCTACAATAGCAGCTGAAGATATGCTCTTGTAAACCTTTAGACACCGGTGTGTCCTAAAAGGTTCCTGTACAGGTAGTTTGGTGCGGACGCCTCACCGAGGCGTCCGTCTCGGGCCCAATGACTCGCCGCTCCATCCTGACCGTCGTCCTGCTCGCCGTGGGCTTCGCGGCGGTCTTGGCTGCGACCGCGATCCAGCGGGAGCGTACGTACCAGGGGCTGCTCGCTCGCGGCACCAATGCGCTCCGCCACCATGACGCGGCCGTGGCCATCGAGGCGCTGAGCGGCGCCATCGCGCTGAAACGGAGCTCGATGGTGGCATACCTGCGGCGGGGCGAAGCCTACTTGCTCGGTGGCCCACAGGGCTTTCCGTCGGCGCTGCGCGACTTTCGGGAAGCCGCACGCCTGGATCGCGGCGCCGTCCGTCCCTTGGAGCGCCTCGGGGACATCAGCACGAAGCTGGGCTCCCATGAGCGCGCCGCGGAGTACTACCGCACGGGCCTCGAGCTCGACGCGGGTGCGCCAGCGATGACATACAAGCTCGCGCTGGCGACGTATCAAGCAGGCCGACTCGCGGACGCGCTCGAGCTCGCCCAACGCGCCTCGAGGCTCGATCCACGACTGGCCGAAGCGCATTACTTGCGTGGCCTCTGTTTGGTCGACCAAAAGAGACTCCGTGAAGGCTCTGAGGCATTTCGGCGGGCGTTGGCAGGCGATGCGAGCCTCGTAGAGGCCAGGGCCCAGCTTGCGCTCACGGCCAGGCAGCTGGGACGCGGTGGTGAGGAGGTCACCCAGCTCGAACAGCTGGCGGAGCAGACCCAGCAACCAGAGTATGCCGTCGAGCTCGGCCGAGCGCTGACACGGCTTGGACGGATCGACCAAGCCATCGAGGTCCTCGACAAGGCGTCCACTCGATTCCCGCGCGACACGAAGGTGATGACAACGCTAGGCAGCGCCTGGCTCGAAAAGGCAGCGGCCACGGAGGACGGACGAGCGCGCACGCAGGCGCTCGCCTGGCTCGAGCGCGCTGAAGCGGACGAACGCCGCACAGGACGAGAAACGAGCGACACGCTGGCGGCGCTCGGGCGCGCCTGGCTCCTTGGCGACAACCCGCGTCAGGCGGTCGAAGTCCTCCAGCGAGCGGTCGCCACGCCACCCGCCAGCGTGACGGCCTTCGATGACCTGGGCCGCGCTGCGGAACAGCTCAGCGACTGGTCGCTTGCCCGAACCGCACTCGAACGCGCGCAGGCGCTCGATCCGACAACGCGGCCCGACGGTCGCGCCGCGCGCGCCGCACACCTTGCCGACCTCTCCACGCGACTATCGGATCACGAAGCGGCAGCCGCGTGGCTCGATGAGGCACGTCATCTTCGCCCTAACGACATGTCACTGGTCGCGCGCGCGGTCGAGGCTCACTGGGCCGCCGGCCATCGAGATGAAGCAGTGCGCATGCTGTATGCGGCACTTGCCAAGGAGCCGGAGGACGCCGCGCTGCGCCGCCTGGCATCGCGGATGCAGGAGTAAAGGGGCAAGGGACCTAGGGATCTAGGGATCTAGGGACCTAGGGATCTAGGGGGGGCCAGGGGCAGGGCGAAGGAGGAGTCGTCTAAATAGGCCGGCATCCAACCGATCGCGCTTGCTTGGCGCGCAGCTTGTTTATCAGAGCGGCTAGCATTCGCTCGATATCGCCGTGGAGAGCAAGCATACGTATTGCCTGATCCTCGGAGAAGTAGCGAAGTGCTCGAGCCAGGAGCACCTGTGTTTCCAATTCTGCAACAGAGCCGGCGGCGATTCGGAGGAAGCGCAGGTACTCAGGCGTGGTGCCGCGCCTGTGTCCCTCTGCGATGTTGTAAGTGACCGAGCGGGCGGTCTTGCGCAGCTCCGCGCTGAGGCCATATTTTTCCTCGGCCGGAAAGTCCTTCGTCAGTTGGTGCACGTCTACCGCCAAACGGAATGCCTTTTGCCAGACGACGAGATCCTTGAACGTGCGAATGGCCGCTCTCTGCATATCGCGCCTCCCCGGCCCCGTGCCACCCTGTGCCCTAGATCCCTAGGTCCCTAGATCCCTAGACCCCTAGACCCCTAGACCCCTAGACCCCTAGACCCCTAGACCCCTACCCAATGCCCAGCCGCGCGATCAGCTTTTGAAGCCCCTGCCGTGTCAAGCCAAGCTCGCGAGCGGCACGGGCGCGGCACCCGGCCGTGCGTGCAAGCGCTGCGCGCACGTACCGCGCCTCGAAGGCGCGTCGGGCCTCGTCCAGCGTCGCGGCGTGCGCCGCTCCCGCCTGCGCGGCAATGGCGTCGGGGAGAAGGCGTGGCCCGACCTGGCCGCGTGACGGCGCACGGACCGCGAGGGCCGCAAGAACGTTTTGAAGCTCGCGGACGTTGCCCGGCCAGTCGTAGCGCGCCAGCGCAGCCACCGTCGCAGGCAACAGCCTCGCCGCGCTCCCAACACGCTGGGTGGTCTGGCTCCAGTAATGCGCCGCGAGCACCGCGATATCTTCGGAGCGCTCTCGCAGTGGCGGCGCCACAATGTGCACGACATCGAGCCGATACAAGAGGTCGCGCCGGAAGCGGCCTTCATCGGCCGTGGATTGCAGTGAGCGATTCGATGCCGCCACAATCCGGACGTCCACGCGGCGCGGCAGCGTCTCCCCGATGCGGCGCACCTCACCCTCCTGAATCGTGCGCAGCAGCTTGGCCTGACCGCGTGGCGAGAGCTCACCAACTTCGTCCAGGAAGAGCGAGCCTCCGTCGGCGTCTTCGAAGAGGCCAGCACGGTCGGAGAGGGCGCCGGTGAAGGCGCCGCGCGTGTGACCAAAGAGCTCCGCGTCGAGCAGCTCGTCCGGCAGCGCCGCACAGTTGAGCGGACAAAAGCGACGGAGCCGCCGGGGGCTTCCGGCATGGATGGCTCTCGCGACGAGCTCCTTGCCGCTGCCGCTCTCTCCCTCAACGAGCACCGGAAACGGAGCGGCCGCCGCGCGCGCCACCGCGTGACGTAGCTCCGCCATGGCAGGGCTCGCGCCGAGCAGCCCATACTGCTCGCCTTTCTCCGGCACGGCCGGCAGCCTCGCCTGCCGATCGACCAACAGCCAGACCAGCGATGCGCTCGCGGCCGCCGCCGATGCCAGGAGCGCGAGAACGCGGCGCCCGTCGGGCGTCGCCCCCAACGACCAGCAGGCACCGAGGGCGCCGACCGTGGCGCCATGTGTCCGCACGGGAACGGCGCCCACCAGGCCGGACGCGGTTTCCGACAAGCCCTGCGCGACTCCCGCGTCGAGCGTGCTTCGGCACGTGTCGAGCGCGGCCCTTCCAGGTCGCCCGACGCCGACCATCGCGCCCGAGGGCGGCTCTCGTCCGACAATGAAGACCGCTGAGGCATCGAGCTCACGACGGAGTGACCGGCAAATGGCATCGAGCCCCATGGCTTCGTCACTGGCGTCCTCGCAGACACGCAACACGTCCGAGAGCGCCACGGCCATCGTCCGCTCTTCGGGGGAGCCCTCGAAGAGCGGGTCGAGTACGCGGCTGACCGCCATGACGATCGACGATCGGGGTGGTGCGGCGTTCGGGCGGCTTCCCGCTCGCTCACCCCACGCGCGTCGCCGCGACTCACCGCAGGCGGCTTGACCCGGTCCATGGCAGGCAAGCGCATAGTCGACACAGGCCCTCACAAGTGGAGGGAGCTGGAGTCGACGCGCTCGGGCCAGCCTTCTGGCCGCGCGCCTGGCTTCGGCGCGTGCATCCAGTGCACCCGCAACACGCAAGGCCATTGCCCGACAGGTCAGCGCAGCGAGCGGAAGTGCGGCTGCCCGGGCGGCGGCAAGACCCGCACGCACGTGCTCGAACGCCGCATCGCGATTGCTGACGCGCGTTTGGAGCACGGCGTGGGCCGTGTGCCACTCGACGGTCTCGAGCCGCATGGTCGATGGACCATCCGATTCCTGCCATCGGGCCGTTGACTCCCCCACGCGGTCAGCACCGTGCTCTGCCGGCTCGTGTCCAAAAGGCCTGCCGGCGCCGGCCGTGCCACGTAAGACCTGCCCCGCCTGCACAATCCGCTGCTGTGCAATCAGGGCGAGCGCCTCGTACACGAGCGCTCGTGTCCGAACCGGCTCAGCGGCAGTGGCAAGCGCGCCGGCGAGCTCTTCGACCTGCGTGAACCGCGCCTGCCAAAACGCGCAGCGCATCAATTCAACGCGTGCCAGCGCATAGCGCCGATCGTCTCCCCGGCCGGCCGCATCGAGCTCTGTCGCCCGCAAGAGACGCTCGGCCACCTCGAATCGTCCGGCGTCGGTCTCGGTTGCACCCATGGCGCGCGTTGCGTCGTTCGCGCGGTCTAGGCAGTGCTCCACCGCAAAGAGGTCGGCCGCTTCGCGAAAATGCGTCACCGCACGTTCGGTGCTGCCTTGGCGGACCAATGCCTCACCAAGCGCCATCGCCGCGTCCGCCACAGCAAGGCCCGCACCGCGGCGGCGCAGCGTTCCAAGGGCGACGCGGAGCAACGCGATCGCCTGCGTGCGGCGACCTCGCGCCGAGAGCGCCCGTGCGCGGTCGATCTGCCCTCGCGCCCGCGCCGACAGGCGATCGACGGCAGCCACGGGTGTCGAGCGACCCTTGGTCGGCGGCGTCGAGTCGCCCGCGCGTGGTGGTGGTGGTTCTGGTGCGGGAGCGTAATCTCGTGCGTCCTCGGCAGCCAACAGTGTGTGGCGCCGTGCAGGTGCATAGGTCTCCATCGTTTCGCTCCCACACCAATAGCCGGCCGTGTGCAAGGCGTTGATCAAGAGTCCGGGGATGCCCGTCGCACGGTGGGCGGCCTGCTCCACGGCCAAGCGCATCTGTCCTGGCACCGTTGGCGCCGGCCAAGCCACAGCACCGACGAGCTCGCGTCCACACCAGCCAGCCAGGCGAAGGCTCCGTTGCGTCGATCGGGTGCTCCAGAGTCCCGTCACCAACGCGACCGCACGACCTGCGCGGGTCCAGCGTGCCACGAGCGGCCCGGGAAACAGTGGTGTTTGCGAGCGCGAGCTGCTCGAGGGGCCTGTCCCGAGCGCGGTCGAGGGGCTCGTCCCGAGCGTAGCCGAGGGATCGACAAGCAGGACCAGCGTTCGTCCTCGAAGCTCCGGGAGCGTCTCGACGAGCGGCGCCGTTGACGGGCACACCGGCACAAACCCACGTCGTCTTGCTTCCGAGGCCACGAGCGCGAGGAGGGTGGTGAGACCCGCACCGCGAGGCGCCTCGAGTGCCACGGCACAGAGCTTCCGATCGGACCACGCGTCCAGCGTCTCGCCCAGTCCTTCGACGAGTGGATCGATCTGTAGCCGTAGCCCCACGCACAACGGAGCGGCTCGAAGGTGCGCGAGCCGCGTTGCCGCCTCGAGCTCGGCCATCTCTACCCGTCGGTTTCCGTGCTCTTCCAGCTCGAGACCGGTGATCTCGTCTGGCAGCATGGCGAGACGCCCGTTCCACGTTCTGATGCGCCCCCACGGAGATACACCAGCCGCGAGCTTCAACCCGTGAAGTGTCCCGTACGCGCTGGCGAGGGCGTGTACGCCGGCCGCAGTAGGGTCTGTTGGTCCAGGAACACTGGCAGCGTAGAACTCGAGCCACGATGCTCGATCGCCGTGACCACACTCGGCCCAATCCACCAGCGGCACGAGGTGAGGATGGCGCAGTCGAGCGAGACGGGCGCACCGATCCCGCCACGCTGCCCGCCTGGAGCCGACGACAACGCGAGCACACACAGTGACGCGCCGCCCGGTCGCGAGGTCGAGCGCTTCACCTCCCGGTCCGCAGACGAAACGATCGGCAAGGAGCTGCGGCACACGTCGCTCTGTGCAAGAACGCTTCCGGGGCGACCACGAGTCGCGAGGTGCCGAGATCACGGGATGTTTCAGCATCCATGTGCGCGCGACGAGCCGAGATGTTGCAAAAACTTCGTGTACAATTCCCTCGAAATGCTGCGATTTCTCACAGCTGGTGAGTCGCACGGACAAGCGCTGGTCGTGATCATCGAGGGCCTGCCGGCCGGTTTGCGCGTGGATCCCGATGGGATCACGCGGGATCTGCGGGCGCGGCAGGGCGGGTATGGTCGTGGGCGCCGGATGGCGATCGAGAGCGACCAGGCAGAGATTCTGTCGGGCGTGCGGAAGGGCGAAACACTCGGCAGTCCGGTTGCGCTCCTGATCCGGAATCGGGATTGGCCAAACTGGCAGGTCACGATGCATGCAGCGGCTGAGGCACCGGCAGATGCCACTGGCGCACGCCGCGCGGCGGTCACGCGCCCGCGGCCGGGCCATGCGGATCTCGCCGGTGCGCTCAAGTACGACCGCTCCGATATTCGCGATGTCCTCGAGCGCGCGAGCGCCCGGGAAACGGCGGCACGCGTGGCGGCAGGCGCCTTGGCAAGACAGCTCTTGGCACGCTTCGACGTGCGCCTGGCAAGTCACGTCTTCGCCATTGGTGACGCCGCGCTGTCCGACCCGCTGGCCGTGACGTTCGAGCAGATCGTCGCGATACCAGCCGAGGCGCCCTTGCGGTGCGTTGATAGCTCGGTGGAAGCGCTCATGATTGCTGCGATCGATCGCGCGCGCGAGGCGGGCGATACGCTCGGTGGTGCGTTCGAGGTCGTGGCCCGCGGCTTGCCGCCCGGTCTCGGCAGTCACGTCCACTGGGATCGCAAGTTGGACGGCCGTCTCGCACAGGCGGTCATGTCGATTCCAGCCATCAAAGGGGTAGGCATAGGCCTCGGCGCGACAGCCGCCGCTCGTCCAGGCTCGCAAGTGCACGATGAGATCCTGCTGCCGAGCGCCCAGCGGCTCACGCACGGAGACATGGGCGTCGTGCGGCCGACCAATCGCGCCGGAGGCCTCGAGGGCGGTGTGACAAACGGAGAAGATCTTCGGGTCACCGCCTATATGAAGCCCATCTCGACCCTCATGAAGCCGCTGCAGTCGGTTGATCTCGAAACCATGGAGACCTCCCCCGCGACCGTGGAACGAAGCGATGTCTGCGCAGTGCCCGCGGCAGCTTGTGTCGGCGAGGCGATGGTTGCCCTAGTCGTCGCCGACGCGTTCCTCGAGAAGTTTGGCGGCGATTCCATTACCGAGATCCAAGGGCACTACGGCGCCGCCCGTGACCGCGTGCGCGAGCGCTTCGTGCCCAGAACAGTGACGAATTCAGTGACGAGTGACGAGTGACGAGTGAGGGTAGATCCTACGTTTCAGGACACTAGCGATGGACCACGCCGGCAGCCCGCGGCGTCTCGCGTGCCGGCTCGTCACTCGTCACTCGTCACTCGTCACTGTTTTTGAGCATGACGCAGCCCATCCTTCGCTACGGTGCCTCGATGCTGCATACGCCAGCGGGGCCCGTCACGACGTTTGATGATGAGCTGCAGGTGCTGGTCGACAGCATGATCGAGACCGTGCACGCCGCACCCGGTGTGGGGCTCGCGGCGCCTCAGGTGGGAGCCCCGCTACGTTTGATGGTCATCGATCTGTCGATCGGCCGGAACCCGCACGAGATCCTGGTGCTTGCAAATCCGGAGGTCGTGGCCAGGGAAGGCGTTCAGCGCCAGCGCGAAGGCTGTCTGAGCGTGCCTGGCTTCGATGCGCGCGTCAGCCGCCCACGGCGAATCGTCGTCCGCGGGCTCAACCGCCACGGTGAGCCTTGCACGATCGAAGGGACGAATCTGCTGGCCCGCGTTCTCCAGCATGAGCTGGACCACCTGGAGGGCACGCTGTATCTCGACCGGCTCAGGCGGCTTTCACGCTGGTCGATCATGTGGCGTTTGAAGCGGCTCCAACGGAAGGGAACGTGGTGGCGAGCGCATGGCAAATGAGCCGCGGCTCCGTATCGTCTTCTTTGGAACGCCAACGTTTGCCGTACCCACGCTAGAGGGACTGCTGCGATCCCGCCATCCGGTCGTCGGTGTGGTCACACAACCGGATCGACCGCGGGGGCGCGGGCAGGTCGTCCGATCCTCGCCGATCAAGGCGCTGGCGCTCGTACACGACGTTCCAGTGTGGCAGCCGGACAAGCTCAAAGACGATGCGTTTCTGGCTCTGGCTCGATCGGTCGAGCCGGATCTGGGCGTCGTTGCTGCTTATGGCAAGCTCCTACCGGATGTTCTCCTCACCATCCCGCGCCTGGGCTTGATCAACGTGCATGCATCACTGTTGCCACGCTACCGCGGTGCCTCGCCGATCCAACGAGCGGTGCTCGCGGGCGACGCCGAGACCGGCGTGACGATCATGCGCGTGGTCAGCGCACTCGACGCCGGGGCATCTCTCGCGCAGCGGCGGCATCCCATCGGCCCCGAGGACACGAGTGGCGACGTCGAGCAGGCGCTCGCGACACTTGGCGCCTCCCTCCTCTGCGAGACCGTCGATCGACTCGCCGCCGGAGCCGTCGACGAAACGGCCCAAGATGACACACAGGCGACCTACGCGCCGCGCTTGCGCAAAGACGAAGGACTCATCGACTGGAGCCGACCCGCGCTGGCCGTCCACAACCATGTGCGCGCGATGCAGCCATGGCCCGGCGCGTTCTCGTTTCTTCACGGTCAGCGACTCATGATGCGACGCACTCGGCCCGCCGCTCCAACTGACGCCGCTCCCGGGACCATCGTCGAGGCGGACCGCGATGTGCTCCGTGTCGCTACGGGTGACAACAGCTCACTACACTTGCTCGAGGTGCAACCGGAAGGACGACGGGCGATGGCGGCGAGAGACTTCCTGGCGGGCCGACGACTGGAGGTGGGCGCTCGTTTCAACGGTCGGCGCCCATGACGGCTCCAGCTCGCTCGGCGGCGTGGCGTGCGCTCCGTCGCGTGCACGAGACGGGCACCGACCTGCCGATTGCCTTGGCGCGCGAGCGCGACGGTCTGGCGGACGCCCGCGATCGGGCCCTCACTACTGAGATCACCCTCGGCGTCCTTCGCTGGCAGGCCGCGCTCGACTACCTGATTACCCGCGCCGCCAAACGTCCTCTCGACGCCATCGACACTGCATCGCTCGACGTGCTCCGCCTTGGCGCGTACCAACTCCTCCACTTGACACGCGTGCCGGCGGCAGTCGTGGTCGACGAAGCGGTAGACCTGGTAAAGCGCGCGCATCACCCACGGGCCGCCGGGTTCATCAACGCCACGTTGCGCCAAATCGCGGTCACGCGAGGCGCTGGCCTTCCACCAGCCCCCCCACTGCGGCCACCATCAGCGAGCGGCGCGGCGCGCCGATGGCGGCAACGCGCGCTGGAGCATCTGGCGGTCACACTCTCACACCCGGCGTGGCTCATGGAGCGCTGGCTCGATCGTTACGGGTTTCAGGCCGCCGCCGAGATCGCGAGCTTCAACAACCGCAGTGCACCGCTCACCTTGCGCGCGAATCCGCTACGCACGACGCCGGCTACTTTGGCAAGGGCGCTCGAAGCTCACGGCGTTGCAACGCAGCCCGGACGCTACGCGCCAGAGGCGCTGATCGTTACCGCTGGGCACCCGCTCGGAACACCACCCCTCGAGGAAGGCGCTTGCTCCGTGCAGGACGAAGCATCGCAGGCGGTCGGCGTGCTCGCAGCCGCCGCCACCTGCGCAGGGGAGAGGGCGCCGGTGCTGGATGCCTGTGCCTCACCTGGTGGTAAGACGTTGGCACTCGCAGCGGCACTGGAGCCTGGGTCGCTCATCGTCGCAGCGGACACGAGGCGCGCGCGCGTGCAGTTGCTCCGGAACACACTCGCCCGCGCGGGCACCAAGTGGGTACAGGTCGTACAAATCGATTTAACACGCGGCTTGCCGTTTCGAGAGCTGTTTCAGGGCGTGCTGCTCGACGTGCCCTGCTCGGGCTTGGGAACAATCCGCCGCGACCCGGACATTCGGTGGAAGCGGACGCCGGACGATCTCATCCGTTTTGCGGCAGCTCAGCGTGTGATGCTCCGCGAAGCGGCACGGGTTGTCGCTCCAGGCGGGCGGCTGGTGTACGCCACCTGCTCGAGCGAGCCGGAAGAGAACCAGGATCTCGTGGCGCGCTTTCTCGCGGAGCACGAATCCTTTGCATTGATAGGCGCGAACAGCCTACCGGTGCCGGACTCGATGCGAACGCTCATCGACGCGGAGGGCTTCTTTCATACCCTCCCACACGTGCATGGCCTCGAGGCGTTCTTCGCGGCGGTCATGAGGCGCGCAATCTGACCGCGCACGATTCCTGACCAGTTCAGATGGAGGGCGTGCTAAAATGCGCGAAGTCTGGCTTTCTTGAGTCCTGTCTCCGACCCGCCTCGTGTAGGGTCTTATCCAGCCCTCATCAAAGCTCGTCATCTCGCCGGGGACTGGCCGTGGGGCCTCTGGCGACGAGCAACCTCGCACACTTGACCGATGCAACAGCCAACTTACTCAGAGACCATCAGCCCGCCGAGCGCGTGCCCTTCCTGTGGCGCAACAGATCTGGTAACCACGAGCAAGACCATTGGTCCGTCGACGTATTGGCGCTGCCGGGCGTGCGGCGAAGTGTGGAATCAAGGCCGACGGTTGGGAGGCAACCGCTATGACTTTCGGCGACCGGCGGGACATTAGGTGCGATGCGGCCTGACGGCCGGCGCGCCGCGACCGTCGCGCCAGGCTCTATCCGCCCTACCTAGCAAGGAGAATGCTTGCTGACCGCCGCTTCAATGACGATTCATCTCATCAATCCGAGCCACGTCTCGTTCGGGATTGGCGTCATCACGCCGCGGTGGCTCTATGTGCTGGCCGCTGCCACGCCTGAGTGTTACGGTCCCCCAATTCTGGCCGACGAAACGCTCGAGCCCTTCGACGCCGGATCCGTGAAGGCGGGAGACGTTGTCGGGATCGGGATTCACACCGGTAATGCCTTGCGGGGCTACGAGGTGGGCGCCGCGGCGCGGGCGGCTGGCGCCCATGTCGTCTTTGGCGGCATCCATGCCACGCTCTATCCAGACGAGGCGTTTCAGCTCGGCGGTGCGCATGCGGTCGTGACCGGCGATGGCGACCAGATCTGGTCGACCGTGCTGAGCGACTGTGCCAAAGGAGCTGTTGCCCGCGTGTACGAGGGTGGACGCCTCGAGCCCGATCGTTTTCTCGCGGGCCGTTGGGAGCTGCTGCCGGCCGGGCGCTATATGTGGGCGTCGGTGCAGACGGTGCGCGGCTGCCCGAAGCACTGCTCGTTCTGCTCGGTCTGGAGGACCGACGGCCAGCGTCCTCGTCAACGCGATTGGGGCTGCATCATCCGGGAGATCGTCGACCTGCGCCGGCGGGGCTTCCGCTTCATTGCGCTGGCCGACGACAATTTCTATCCCGTGACGTTGACCGATCTGCGGATGGCCGCGCGACGGAGCAATCCCGCACAGCTCGAGCAGCTCCAAGCGGCGCGCGCAGAGCGGTTCGAGCTGATGGCCCAGCTCGCGCGGTTGCCGGACGACTCGGTCTTCTTCACGCAGATCACCATGGAAGCGGCGGAAGATCCGGAGTTCTTGGAGGCCATGCGGCGCGCGCACATCAAAGGCGCGCTCGTCGGCGTCGAATCGGTGACGCCCGAGGGCCTGAAAGACGTGTACAAGGACTTCAACGCCAGTGGCGACGCGCTGGTGGAGCGGCTGCGCGCCTTTCGCCAGCACGGTGTGCACGTGCTCGGCTCGTTCATCTTCGGCCTGCCGAGCGACAAGCCAGAGACGTTCGACGCCTGCCTTGCGGTGGCCGAGCGTGCCGATCTCACCTTCGCGCAATTCGTGATGTTGACGCCCTTTCCGGGCACGATCGATTTCACAACGTGGGAGAAGTCGAAGGGCGCGGATCCTGACCGCATCGGGGGCGTGCCCGTGACGCGACACTGGCTCATACCCCAGGTCCTCCGGCCCAAGGTCTACGTGCCGCACCCCGTCATGACGCCAGACGAGATCCGCCGGCGCACGCAGAGAGTCTGGGACCGCTTCTACAGTCTGCGCAGCATCTGGGGCCGGTCGCAGGTTGTCAGCTCCATGAAGGCGCGATTGACCTTTGTGCTCATCTCGAAGATCTACCGGCAGATGTACGCCAACACGGGCATCGCGACCGACAGCGCACGTGTCAGTCGCTCGGTGCGCCTGGCGCGCCTCATGGCACGGCCTTGCCGCAGGCTGTTTGCGGGCCGACCGCTGCCCGAGCTCCAAGTGCCGCCAATGTAAGGCGTTAGGCAATTCACAGCAACCTGTAGTAGATTCAAGAGTTTGATGGCGCTCTCGACGCGTGTCTGGGGTGCGGGACGGTTTGTCATACTCGGAGCCGCCCTCCTGGCTGCCTTCGTGATCTCCTTTGGCGTTGCCATGCGCCTGGCGGTCCGCTCACGCGATGTGGCGGTGCCGAGCCTCGTCGGCCGGACGGTCAATGTGGCCAGCCGTTCGCTGACCGACCTCGGCCTGCCGCTGAAGGTCGAAGAACAGGCACGGCGTGACCCGGCGGTGCCAGCAGGCGTGATCGTGGCGCAGGAGCCTACCGCCGGCACGCGGACGCGGCCGCCGCGGAGCGTGCGCGTGTGGGTGAGCGCGGGAACGGGCGCACGGGCCGTCCCGTCGTTTGTCGGTGCGCCAGAGCGAACGGCGGCGCTGCGAGTCGAAAGCGACGGCCTGAAGCTCTTGTCTGGCGCAGTGGTGAGGACAGCCGATTATCCCGTCGGCAGCGTGATAGCGCAGGCGCCAGGAGCGGGCCAGCGCAGCGACGGCGTGGCTTTGCTCGTGAATCAGGGCGAGCAAGGGCGCTCGTACGTCATGCCAGATCTCATAGGAACCGTCAGCGCCAACGCAGCCGAGGCGCTGCGGGCGCGCGGCTTTCGCGTGGCGGAGACCAACAGCTATCAGTATCCCGGCGTCCCACCCGGCATCGTGTTGCGGCAGGCACCGCAGGCCGGCTATCAGATTGCGCCTGGCGATGCGATCTCCTTGGAGGTCAGTCGATGAGCGTGCGGATCGCCTCCTCTATTCTGGCGGCCGACTTCGCCGCGCTTGGCGAGGCGGTCCGCGCGACCGAGGAGGGAGGCGCCGATTGGATACACGTGGACGTGATGGATGGCCATTTCGTGCCGAACATCACGATTGGCCCGCCGGTCGTGGCGGCGCTCAAGCGCGTGGCCCGCGTTCCGCTCGACGTGCACCTCATGATCACCGAGCCAGATCGCTATCTGGAGGCATTCGCGGAAGCAGGTGCGAATCACCTCATCGTGCACGTGGAGGCGACGCCCCATCTGCACCGCACGGTCCATCGAATTCAGGAGCTCGGTCTCCGGGCCGGCGTCGCGCTCAACCCCTCGACGCCGATCGCGGCGATCGAAGAAATGGCCGCCGATCTCGACATCGTGCTGCTCATGTCGGTGAACCCCGGGTTCGGCGGACAGGCCTTCATTCCCCGCAGCACGTCCAAAGTACGGGCGGTGCGCGGCCTGCTCGAGCGAACGGGAAGCCGCGCGCTGGTCTCCATTGATGGTGGTATCGATACCAGCAACGCCGCCCTCGTCGTCGATGCTGGCGTCGACGTGTTGATCGCCGGGACGACGATCTTTGGCACCGACGACGCGGGCGAGGCAACCAGGGCCCTCCGCCGATCGGCGACACGCGGTCTCGCCGCGTCCGACCGCGACAGCCTGCTGACCGGTGACGCCCATGGTTGAAGGGGCCACCAAGGTCCGCGTGCGGTATGCGGAGACCGACAAAATGGGCGTGGTCTACTACGCCAACTACTTCGTCTGGTTCGAGGTCGGCCGCTGCGAGCTGCTCCGAACGCTTGGGTGGACCTATCGCGATATGGAGGAGAACGGAGTCTCGTTGCCGGTGCTGGAAGCCAGTTGTGCCTACCTCCGGCCGAGCTTCTATGACGATGAGTTGGAAGTGCGCACGGCGGGACGTGTGGTGTCGCGCGTCCGGGTCGGCTTCGATTATCAGGTCGTCCGCACCGCCGACGGCCTGGTGACCGCCACGGGCCGTACCGTGCACGCGCCACTAGACCGTGAGCGGCGGCCCTGCCGCCTGCCCGGGACAATTCGTGAGGCGCTCGCATGAGGGCACTCGTGACCGGTGCGGCCGGCTTCATTGGATCGCACCTGTGTGAGCGGCTGCTGGCGCAGGAGGCGGAAGTCGTTGGCCTCGATGCATTTACCGACTACTATACGCGGGCGCTCAAGGAGGCCAACCTCCACGCCTGCCACGCGCATCCAAAGTTCCAACTCCAGGAAGCGCGACTTCAGGATGCGGAGCTCGCGCCGCTGCTCCGTGACGTGACGCACGTCTTCCACATGGCGGCGCAGCCCGGCGTTCGCAAGAGTTGGGGACGGGACTTCGACGTCTATGTTCGAGACAACATCGACGCGACGCAGCGCCTCCTCGAAGCATGTACGGTGGTGCGGCTCGAGCGTTTCGTGTACGCGTCCACCTCGTCGGTATACGGTGACGAGGCGTCCATTCCCATGCGAGAAGAGGCGCGCCTCCAGCCGCTCTCGCCCTATGGTGTGAGCAAGCTGGCTGCCGAGCACCTGTGCCACCTGTATTGCCAGTCGTACGGCGTCCCGGCTGTCTCACTCCGCTACTTCACGGTCTATGGGCCGCGGCAACGACCAGACATGGCGTTTCACCGCTTTCTCAAGGCCGCCATCGAGGGGCGCGCCGTCACCCTGTATGGCGACGGCGAGCAAACGCGCGATTTCACGTTCGTTGGCGACGCCGTTTCGGCGGCCCTGGCGGCCGCAAGCCGTGGAGGCGCCGGACGCGTCTACAACGTCGGCGGGGGCTCTCGGGTGTCGGTGAATCAGGTTCTCGCCCTCATCGAGCAGCTGATGGGAAGACCTCTGAAGATAGAGCGACTTCCGGCGCAACGAGGCGACATGCGCGATACGTACGCTGACACATCGCGCGCGCGCCAAGAGCTCGGCTTTTCACCCGAGACGACCCTCGAAGAAGGACTTCACGCAGAGTATCAATGGCTCAGCACGATTTCGCAATCGCTCGTCCAGTCTTTGCGCGGCTCGGATCATCCCGAGGCGATCAAGGGATGACTCTGACACCGACGCGAGCCGCGCCGCGCCGGTCGGCGCTCGCCCGGCTCGGCGCGGTTCTGCTGCTCGCCGGTGCTGCGGCCTGCGCGGCCACGCCAGGTCGCGTGCCACAGGGCGTGGCACAGCCGGACCGGTACC
>WHTT01000029.1:0-236 GCA_009377605.1 Luteitalea sp. | reverse complement strand
CGGCACGAAGGCGCTGAACGACAGGAAATGGCTGACCGCGCGGGAGTACTTTCGGCAGCTCGTCGATGCGTACCCCCAGAGCCCATTCCGGGCGGATGCCATGCTCGGTATCGGCGACACGCACCTCGGCGAGGGCAGCCCCGAAGGCTTCGTCAACGCACAGGAGGAGTTCAGCGGGTTCATGAACTACTATCCGACGCATCCGCGTGCGGACTACGCCCAGTACAAGCTCGCCC
>WHTT01000028.1 GCA_009377605.1 Luteitalea sp. | reverse complement strand
CGGCAGTATCCCCTCGGGGTCAAGGTACCGAATGCCGAGATGGACAGTCTGCTCCTGACTCGAGCGGAGTTTCATGGCGACTGGAATTACACCATCCATCCACGTGGGGAAGTTACTCAGTGATCAGGTTATTTCTGATCAAGTCCTTAGCATCGATCCCCCAAACACACGATCCCCAGCCCCTCCTCGTTCCCTGTCTTCCTTCCGGTTGGCGTGAGGGAACGGGATCATCGGCACAGGCGCGCCCAGGAACGGGCAGAGTTTCTCCCAGCCGTCTCTCCTTGCAAGATCCATCACCAGCAGATCATTCGGCCGCTGTTGGAAATAAGCAAGAACTTCTCTGTTGTGATCTTCATATCTCTTGACGTAGATTTCTTCATTGCCCTCCGGACAACCCACGCCGTAGATCCATTTCCTCATCGGCGTTTCTCTTGTGCGGAAGTGCTGCACCTGACTCCGGATCCATGCATCTGAGTTCCTCAGCATCAGGATGAACTTGCTGCCCGGCCACCTGTGGTCCATCTCCTTGTAGATAGCCGGCCAGGGGTTGTCCTGGAACGCGTCATATTCTTCCACGAGTCTAGAGGCCAATGTGTACACGTTCTTGCCAATATCTGGATCATTGACCCCGTTTGGCCCCGTCACCCTATAACCGAGCTCTCTCAACGCCACCGCAAGGCTCGTAGTCCCTGTCTTGTGAAAGCCGATGCAAAATACTTTGGGTTTCATTTCTCGGTTTCCTCACCAGGTGGAACGGCCCAACAGCGACGGTATCTATAGCGCAGAAGGGAAATGCCTCAGGACCTCTTGTGTGTGCTCCCTGATGTACTGTAGCTGCTTCTGATCGAACAATCTGCCAGCCTTGCTCGTTGGCCGCTCTATTGTTCGATTCGGTCGAGCCTTCCACGCTTCTCGCTCGACGGTGATGTTCTGAATGTTGTAGGTCAGCATGTCTTCCGACACTTCTATGCCCAGAACGGTCGCCACAGGTTGTAAGGCTCCCAAGGGAGAACAGGCTAGGTCCTCATACCGGAGGAACACATGGTTCTGGCGCCCACGCATTCTCGCTGACATAGCTATCGCTCCTTTCCAGTACGCAACCGCACGTTCCAGTCCCTGCTCTCCACCAAAGCGGCTGGCAAAAGCTTCATACCTTGCGGCCGCGTCCATCAGCGAGGCTATGTTTGCCTCCGGCTCGCGAATGACATGAATGAAGCAACTGTCCGGGAAATATCGGCTGAGACGATCAACGCAGAACACATGCTGCGGGGTTTTCTCCACAGTCTTCTTCCCTCCAGCCACTTCATCGAGAATGCGCTCGAATGCGCTCATTATGGCTCGCAGGCGCCGCGAAGCAGGGACCAGCTCTCGAAGGTCTTCCCTGCCGATAGATGCGAGCCATTTGTCAAACAATGGCCCCGGCCGTGTTCTCGTGAAGCCGCATCGGTGGAGAATCTTGTTACACAATATCCGTGGCAGCCTGCGGGGGCCGATAAGCAGGCCATATCTACGAAAGTCAAGATCCCGGAAGAGGTGATGAAGAATATTGGTTTCTGGGAAAGACACATAGTCAGGATGCGCCGACAACATCGACTGAACCAAGGTCGTCCCAGACCGCGAGCATCCGACAATAAATGCATTCATACCAAAAGAGATTACTTGGTCTCAGTAGTAACAAGCTCCACGGACAGTAGCTGACACTTGAAACGGCTGCCTGACGTATATCGCCCGTTGCGCAGCTATTTGTAATGGTCCTGTAAAAGGTGTCCTTTGCCGATGATAGTGCTACGGAGTATAACATGGACGCTGTCGAGATACGAGCCCCGCGGTTCTTCTACTAGATACGGCGACGCACGATGCACGGCCGTGTGTCACACGCACCGGCCAATGCCGGAAGGCACGGCGCCACCCACTCGCGTGCGACCGCCCGAGATTCGAGGGACGAGCGTGCGGCGTTGCTCAGCAGATGCGCGCCGTCCCCCGGATCGGAGGTGCCGCGGCCCTGCGCCCCTCAACGGCGTCCGCACACCGCCAGTGGCAGGTCACACCGATCAAAAGGACCCACGCGACGGGCGCCGTGCTCGTGAATTCCTGGCAGGCAGGAGTGCCCGTATACTACCCATGTGCATGACCAGCGGCGCATTTCGGTTTTGATTCCGACGTTCAATCGTGCAGACTTCCTGGAGACGATGCTGACGAGCGTGCTCGCTCAGACCGTCCCGATCAGCGAAGTTATCGTGGTCGACGACGGGTCGCTGGACGCGACGGCGAGCGTGGTCGGCGCTCTGCTCGACCGGCGGCCGGATTGGCGCAGCCGCCTGCACTACCTTCACCAGACCAATCATGGCAAGAGCGTCGCGCTGAACAACGCGCTGGCTCGAGCCGCCGGGGATTGGATCGCATTCAACGATTCAGACGATCTCTGGTGGCCTGAAAAGGTCGAGTGGCAGCTACGGGCGCTCGCGCGGTATCCAGAGTGCGGCGCCTGTTTTACGGACGCACGGTTCGTGAACAATCCGGCGATGGATACGACGGCGTTCCGGCGGGCAGAAAAGCGCTACGTCGACCAAATCGGTCGAATTTCAGATCCCGTTCGCTTCGTCGTCCATTCATCGCATGGCGTGTTCATGCAGACGCTCCTCGTGAGGAAAGACGTCATGGCGCGGGTTGGCCAGTTCGACCCGCGGCTGCGCGTGTCGCAAGACACGGACTTCGTGTTTCGGTTGGCTCGTGAAACGACCTTCTGTTACGTGAATCTCCCCTTGGTGGATATCGATCGTCGGGCCGCTCGATCAGGAGCGTTGACATCCGAGTTCAGCCGACAGAGCCTGACGCGGATCCAGGCGCTCGAAACCATGCTGCGGAAATGGCTCGACATGGCGGATGGTGAGCCTGGCGACGTCAGACACCGGATTCAGGTTCTCTTGCGGGATCGGATCAACGAGCTCTCGGACTGGCACCTGCTTCACGGGACGGCGCTGGATGCTCGTCGCGAACTGTCTCGCGCTCTCGGTGTCCGATTCTCGACACGCTTGGCCGCCAAGCTGGTGCTCCTCTATCTGATGCCGAGGCGACTGCAGGCCGTCGTTCGACAACGGACGGCGGCGCGGCCAGGCTTCGTTTCCCGTACCACGTAGGAATCTGTTACTGGGCGACAGCGGCGTCATAGAGTGCTTCGAGCTTGGCACCTTGCCGCCGGACGTCGAACCGCTCGCACACGTACTCGCGCCCCCTTCGACCGAGCCGTTCGCCGAGGGCGCGATCGGCGAGCACCGCATCGAGCGCCTGCGCAAGCGCCGGGGCATCCCCCTCCGGGACGAGCAGCCCCGTCTCGCGGTCCATGACGGCCTCCGGAATGCCCCCATGCCGTGTGGCCACGACCGGCACTGCGCAGGCGGACGCCTCGTTGAACACGATGCCCAACCCCTCGCAGTCGCCCGTCACCGCCGTGCGGCTGGGAAGACAAAAGACTTCTGCGTGCCGCATCAACCGCAACACCTCCTCATGAGGCTGGACCCCAAGGAACCGGGTTTGCTTCTCGACACCGAATTCATGCGCCAACTGATGCACACGTTCTGTGAGCGGACCCGCCCCGACCTGGATGAGCGAGACCGATGGGTGCCGTTGCGCAACGACGGCCCACGCTTCGAGCAACGTATCGATCCCTTTCTTCTCGCTATGACGTCCGACGCACAACACGTAGCGCGCGTCTCTCGCCGATCGCGATGCGGGGGTGAAGTAGTCGAGGTCGACGCCAATGTAATGAACGTGGATCTTCTCTTCGGGATAGCCGCGCTCTAGGAGTCTGCGCTTGATGTACTCGGATATGGCAATGAACGCCGTCGCCTGTGCCTTCAGAGCTCGCTCATGGAGCATGTACTGCACGAATTGGAATTTCGTCTGGCTGCCCTTCCGCCACGAGGGCCGGCGATGAGAGGTGATCTCGTACCCATGAACGGAGACGACGAGCGGAATGTTCAGCCGGGCCGCCAAGGGCAGCGCATAGACGCCATCGACCGCGAAGTGCGCGTGCAACAGGTCGTACCGCTCCGATCCAACAGCCGCAAACAGACGAGGAGAACGCGTCAGCGTGTGGAACGTCTGCTTCAGCTTGTACACATCCCCATCGCTGATCGCGAACGTCGGAAACCTCGTCTCTCCTCTTCTCCTCCTCACGAGAAACGTCGGGGTGTAGGTGCGAAGGTGGGCGGCTTGTTGGGTGATGAACGTTTCCGAGGGCACCGGGTACACGGATCGGTAGATGCCAACATGCTTCATGGTCATGTCATTGAGAACGCCGCCGATGGAACAGTGGGCGACACGCTGAGGCTGACGACCGCAGACGAGAGCTCGCTCATGCACTCCGCCTTCGGAAGAACACGACGTTCTCGAGACGGCTGGCCCGTTCCTGCGCAAACTGCTGCCGCGCGAGGCCCGCGAAGAGGTCGTCGACGGCGGCGCGCCCCGTCCGCCCTGGATGGACCTCGAGGCAGATCTTCTCGACACCGTCGAGCGCGAGCTTGTCGAAGAGATCGACCTCACCACCTTCGATATCGACGATTAGGTAGGTCGGTCGAAACGCCTTGACGATGGTGCGAACGTCCAGCTGTGGCACCGTCGTCTCGCGGGCGCCCTTGAACGCGGTGAGCGATGACGCCCAGAAGTCGCGATGGATGAAAAAGGGCACCTCCGTCCTGCCATCCTGACCGAGTACGGCATTCCTCACCGTCGGACACACACCATTGAGGCGAAAGTTTCGCTCCATGAGTGGAATGAGCTGCGGGTTGGGCTCGACTATCAGCACATCGTCCGGCCGCTGTACGATGTGCGCGGCGATGATGCCAGTGAAGCCGATGCCACCGCCCACCTCGAGCACACGGTCGTCCGGCGTCACCGTCGAGCGGATGATGTCGACCTCGGCGGCTTCGTACCCGCCGCGATACAGCGAATCCACAATGGCTGGAGAGAGGAGATCCCGATCCACCGCGAGGCGAACACCGAAATGGCAAATGATGGCGGGCCGAAACGTGCGCCGCGCGGCGTAGGTCACCGCCCGGCCAGGCTGGCGAATCACCGGCGTCACGCCCGAGCGACTGCTCAGCGCTCGCTGGAGTTGTCGTCCGCGGATCATCTCCGTCGGCCGCGACCTCCCACTCAGCAACCCAAGAGACCACACAATAGCCGCTCCAATAGCCCCCGTTGTGTGAGCTCGATGACCGTGAGCGCACCGGTGACCTGCACCTCAACGAATGCCGTGGCCGTCGGGGCCTCCCATATCGTGACCGAGCCGTCACGGTCCCATTGATGGAGACGGACCCGCATGACCTCTGGAAAGCTGACCACAACGCTCTGGGCTCCGGGATCGAGGCGCTGACGGGTAACAGGATCCCAGCTTGGCACCCCTAACCACAGCGCCAGGTAGTGTGTGCCGTCGCGCGTCTGGAACGCCATCTCGCGCACCTCGTCTGTGCTCCCCATGAGGGTGTAGGAGAGGTCCTGCGGCGTAAACGATGGCCCCGGGTCCGACAGCAGATTCAACAGGTGCTTGACCGCGTTGAACGCTGGCTTCGGCGCGCCGGTCGCATCGAGCAGTCCGTACCCACCCGACCTGGGGAAGTCGACGAGCTCGTAGATGAATGTCCGCACGATCCCGGCACGAAGCTGCTCCAGGAGCACCCTCGGCATGTAGAGGCCCGCGATGTCCGGAGGAACAGGATCGAGCGCCGCCTCGATATCCTGATACCCCGTCTCCGTTGTGACCACCGGCTTACCGGCTGCGTAGCGCTCGGCGAGGTCGCGATTCCACCGGATGCTCCCGTATCCGTTCGCGTCCCAGCCGTCCGTCTCGGGCTCGCGACCCGAGAAGTAGTTGTGCAGGTTGCTCACGTCGAAGTGCGCGCTGACGTCACCGAGCATCGCGTATGCGCGCTCGCTGGTCAGCGACGGAGCGTACACCGGGTACTGCTCCAGGCCCGGCGTGTCGCGGAGCACACCCAGGCGTTCGACCGTCGCCGTCAGGACCTGGACCCAATTCGGGTCGTTGGACATGTCGTACTCGTTCGGGCCCTCGTACGCTTCGAAGCTCTGACTCACACGCGCGGGATAATCGATCCACAGCTCCTCCGCCTGTCCGGGGGCGGTAATGAACGTCCCCCTGATGCCCGCCGCGCCAAGCTCATTGTGTCGGTCGTAATAGGTCTGCCAAGTTGTATCGATGAGGCCGTCACGCACGTGGCGGACGCCGAGCTCGATCAGGCGGTCCTTTATCAGTGGGAACTGACTTCTGTACAGGGTGCTGTCGTAATGTAGGTGGATGTTGACACCTGCCGCCTCGACCAGGCGATCGGCCTCCATCGTCTGTTGGGCGTAGACAGCCGAGGGCAGCGCCGTCGCCATGAACGCGACCAGCACCATCCGGTACGATTGAATACGAGCCATGGGCGTTGACTCCTTGGATGCGCCGCTCGCTGGGGATCCAGACACTTCGTTTCGGGTCCTCACGGCTTATCGCTCACGACCCGCAGGTTTCCTGGCGCTGCTGGTGCGCTCTGCGCGAGCTCGATCACGACCAGTCGATCGGCAACGGCCACTGGAATCGTCTCCCCTGGTGTCGACCAGGGCGTCGTCGACACGGCGCCGGCGGTCTGCCATTCGTGCGTGCGCAGGCGACGCTCGGCGCTCGGCAGCGTCACCTCGACGCGCTGGGCTGCTACGGTGATGCGAGTGCCCGTGCTCAGGTCGTAGCTTGGCCGAGGCAGCCAGAGCGCCAGGAAGTACGTGCCGTCGCGCTTCTGGAAGGCGAGGTGACGCACGTTACCACGCTCGTCTCCGATGGTGTACTGCAGGCGCTGCGGTGTGAACGCCGGACCCGGATCGGCCAAGAGGCTCAAGAGTCCCTTGACGGCCGTGAACGCAGGCTTGGGCGATCCATCTTGCTCGAGCAACCCATAGCTGCCTGATTTGGGGAAGTCGATGAGCTCGTACAGGAACGTCCGCACGATGCCCGCGCGAAACTGTTCCAAGAGGACAATTGGCATGTAGCGGCCGGCCACATCCGCTGGCACCCAGTCCACCTGCGAAGCGCTGTCTTGATAGCCTGTCTCGGTCGTGACGACCGGCTTGCCCGGAGCGTGCCTGGCCGCCAGGTCGAGATTCCACGCAATGCTTCCGAATCCATTCGCGCCCCAGCCCTGGGTGCTCGGCTGCCGTCCAGCGAAGTAGTTGTGGAGGTTGGCGAAGTCGAAGTATGCGCTGACGTCCCCCAGCGTCTCGTACGCGTTCTCGCTCGTCAGCGACGGCCCATACACCGGGAAGTCGGTGACGCGCGCGTCGCTCTTGAGCTTGCGGAGGTGCGTGAGCGTCGCGGTCAGGACCTGCGCCCAATCCGGGTCATTCGACCTGTCGTACTCGTTTGGCGCCTCGTACGCCTCGAAGCTGTGGCTCACGCGCGTGGGATAGTCGATCCAGAGCGCTGTGCTCTGCTCGGGACTCGTGACAAATGTGCCCTTGATGCCCGCCGCACCGAGCTCGTTGAGGCGGTCGTAGTACCCTTGCCAGGTCGTGTCCACGAGACCATCGCGCACATGGCGTACGCCCAGCTCGATCAAGCGGCGCTTGATCAGCGGGAACTGACTCCTGTACGGCGTGTTGTCATAGTGCAGGTGGATGTTGACGCCCGCCGCGTCGACAAAGCGGTCCGCTGCGATTGTGTCCGGCGCGACCGTCGACGCGGACGGCGCCAGCGCGGCACCAACCGTGAGCAGCGCAGCAACGGTGAGCGGGGCAACACGAGCACGGTCTCTCGTCTCCATACGGTTCCTTGTGCTTCAGGTTCTCGACAACACTTGGCTCAGCGGTTCCCGCCCCGCGAACGGCGGCCTTCGGCCCGACTCCCCGACGCTCTCTCGAGCGCTCGAACATGACCTGGCGAGTCCAGTGTGTCGTTCTCAACGGTTCGACGCCATCTCCACAACCACGAGCCGATCAGCGACGGGCACCGGCTCCATCGCCCACGCCCTCGACCAAGGTGAGGTCGAGACGGAGCCATCGATCTGCCATTCGTGCGTGCGCACGCGCTCCACGTCACGCGGCACGGTCATCACGACGTGCTCGGTGGCTACGTTCACGCGCTTGCCGTCCTCCTGGCTATAGCTCTGCTTGGCCAGCCAGAGCGCGACGAAGGAGGTGCCGTTACGCTTTTGGAAGGCCACGTGACGCACGTCGCCGCTGTCGTTGCGCACGGTGTACGCGAGATCGCTCGGCGTGAATGGAGGCCCCGGATCAGCCAGCAGGTTGAGCAGGCTCTTGACCGCGTTGAACGCAGGCTTCGGCGAGCCGTTCTGATTGAGGAGTCCGAAGTGGCCGGACTTGGGAAAGTCAATCAGCTCGTACAGGTACGTCCGCACGATGCCGGCGCGAAACTGCTCCAGAACCACGATTGGCATGTAGCGACCGGCGACATCTTGTGGCACCCAGTTCTCTTCCGACGGGTGGTCCTTGTAGCCCGTCTCCGTGGTGACGATCGGCCTGCCCCGCGCGTATTGCGTCGTGAGGTTGAAGTGCCAGCTGAGGCTCCCGTAGCGCTTTGGCCCCCAGCCGCGTGTGCTCGGGTGACGTCCGCCGTAGTAGTTGTGGAGGTTGGCGAAATCGTAGTAGTCGCTGAAGTCACCGAGCTGCGCGTACGCCTTCTCCGACGTCAACGACGCGCCGTAGATCGGAAAGCGCGCAACGCGACGATCCGCCTTGAGACCGTGCAAGCGCCTGAGTGTATCCCTCAGGACGGGCGCCCAGTCGGGCCTCCTCCCCTTGATGTCGTACTCATTGGGCGCCTCGTAGGCTTCGAAACTCCTCTTCACCCGCGTGGGATAGTCCGTCCAGAGCTCGACACTCTGCTCTGGTGCCGTGATGAACGTGCCCTTGATGCCCGCTTCACCGAGCTCGTTGTGCCGCTCGTAGTAGCGCCGCCATGTCGTGTCGACGAGCCCATCCCGCACGTGACGGACGCCGAGCTCTAGCAGCCGACGCTTGATGAGCGCGAACCGGTCGCGATATGGCGTCTTGTCGTAGTGCAGATGAATGTTGACCCCGACCGAGTCGACGAGACTATCGGCCGCCGCCGGCAGCGACACGCTGGCTGACCGGGACGGCCTCAGCCACGAGCACGCCAGCACCAGGGCGGCGACAAGCACGGCGACACGAGCACAACGGTCGACCATGAAGTGAGCGCTATAAATATCGAGGGTTGATGATTCGGCCGGTCAGCACGAGCGACAGGCGCGTGGGCGCGATGCGGATACACAGAAGCGCCGCGGCCAGGAAGAGCCGCTTCAGCGCATTCCCGCGGACCCTCCACACCGGTCGCAAATGGGTGGTGAGCGGCACGATCATGCCCTCATCACCGAGACGACCAGCCAAGTAGTCCAACGTCAGCAGTCGCCAGCTCCGGGACTTCCACTCTGACCTGTCCACGGCATGGCCCAGCGACGTGGCGACCTCCTCGAGCCGGCACGCGCGCGCCTCCTGCCGGGCGACGGTCTTGCGGATCTGCGCCGGCGTCAGACCGGCTTTGGCCGCGTTCATCCCGTTGTTGTGGACGCGGTAGACCGCGCGGGGTCCCGTCTTCAAGGCCACGATCTTTCCGAAGAGGGGAGCCGTGTCCATCAGCAACGAGTCCGCGCCGATCCCCTTCAGCGTTTCGGGAAGCGGGATCACCTGTTCGAGATAACGGCGAGCCCAGGCGTTGCCCGATTGCGGCGCCGAGATGAATGCCCCTGGCCCTCGGGCCAGGACCAGGTCGCATAAGTCGCCTTCACCTGGTGGCTCGCCGGGAATCGTGTCGAGCGGATACGGGGCCTCTTTCAGGATCGTGAGGTACGCCTGCGATCGGACGACCTCCGGATCGCGATGTGCGCGCACATGATCCGCCACGGCACCCGGCAGGAGAAAGTCGTCGGCATCCACGAAGATCACGACGGAGCCGTGGCTCAGCGCGAACCCGCGATTCATCGTGGAGGCCACCCCGCCATTCGGCTTGAATGCGGAAATGACGCGGCCGTCGTATGACTCGATCACCGCGCGGGAGTCGTCGGTCGACCCATCGTCGACGACGATGACCTCCAGCGGCTCGTAGTCTTGCGCCAGCACACTGTCGAGGCACTGCTTCAGATAGCACCCGTAGTTGTGGTTGAGCACCACGACGCTGACGCGTGGACCGCCTTCGCGCTCCGCGCTTCGGCGGGCAAGCCTGCCGTCGCATGCGTTCGGCGAGGAAAGCCCGCGGTCGAGGAGCTTCGACGAGCCACGCTCACCCGCGGCGGCTCCAAGGAGGGTCATGAGTACACCACCTCTTCCATGTATTCGGTCATACCCCGTACCATCGTGTCGACGCTGAAGCGCGCCTTGGCGCTGCGACGCGCGGCTTTCCCCAGCTCATTCGCGCGCTGAGGGTTCGCCAGCAGGTCCCGCACGGCGGTGGCGAGCTCTACCGGGTCTCCGGGCGACACCAGAATGCCCGTCACGCCGTCTTCGAGAATCTCTTCGACACCGCCGGCACGCGTGGCGACCACCGGTCGCTCGGCCAGCATGCCCTCAACGATGACGCGGCCGAACGGCTCAGGCGCCTTGGAGGTATGCAACACCGCCTGCACGAGACGCATGAGGCGGGGGACGTCGGACCGGAAGCCGAGAAATCGGACGCGATCGGTCAGCCCGAGTCTGGTGACCTGCGTCCGTAGCGCGGCGCGGTAGCGTTCTTCACCGAACAAGGCGTCGCCGACCAGCAGCAGCCGCACGTCGGGCAGGTGGCACATGGCCTCGAGCGCGACGTCCTGTCCCTTCCACTCTCCCAAGCGACCGAACAGGCCGACCAGCGGCTTCCCATCCAACTGCAGCTCTCGTCGCACGGCCTCGACGTCAGCCTCGGTCACGGCATCGAACGCGTCGGACGCGATCCCGTTGTAGACGACGCGCACCTTGTCCTGGCGACCACCTTGGGCGACGAAGGCTGCGGCCGAGGCTTGGGAATTGGCGATGACCCGGCGCGCCACGTAGTTCGCCAGCGCCACGTCGATTCGGATGTTCGTGCGGCTGAAGTGCGCCGGGATCAGCAAGTCGTTGAGATCCCAGATCACCGGCCGGTGAGCGAGCACGCCAGCCAAACAGGCGACGACGAACGCTTTCTGCGAGTTGGCGTGGAGGCAATCGTGCTGCCGCGCGAGACCGGCGATGCGCCAGCCGAGTGCGAGGGCACGCGAGGTGGCCCGAAAGCCAGGCCAGTCAGTCTCGCGCCGCACGGCTCGCAGGGCGTCGCCCCCGTCGATGACGACGACACGAATGCCTTCCTTCGCGAGGCGCTCGCGAAACGGTCCGTCTGCCAGCAGCACGACAGTGGATGTTCCGCGGTAGGCGCGGGCCACGTCGATGAGTGACAATTCGCCGCCGCCGAGCGTGCCAACGTGGTCGATGAAGAGCACCCTAGACCTCATGGGATCACGCACAGAGCTCCTGGTAGACACCGGCCACGCGGCGGGCCATCAGCTCGGCGGAGAATCGCTCGACGGCAAAAGACCGGCACGCGGCGGCGCTCGGAACCGCCACCTGGCCCGACAACGCGTCAGTGAGCCCGCGCGCGATGTCGTCGACGTCCGCTGACCGGCAGACGAGCTCCGCGCAGAGCGGCGTGATGATCTCCGGAAGTCCGCCGATCGGCGTGACCAATGACGGCGTCCCGGCGGCGAGCGCTTCGACGGCCGTGAGCCCAAACCCTTCGAGCGCCGTCGTCGGAATGACATTGAGATCGGCCGCTCGGTAGGCCAGAGGCAGCATCTCATCGGGGACATATCCGAGGAATTGCACGGCGTCGTTCAGGCCGAGAGCGCTGACACGCGCTTCGAGCGCAGGTCGGAGACTGCCCGTGCCCGCGATGAACAACCGCACGGTCGGCACCGCGGCTCGCACACGCCGCATCGCGTCAATCAACCGATCCACACCAGTACGATGCACGAGGCGCCGCACGGAGAGCAGCAGCCGTCCTTCACTCGGCCATCCCAGCGCACGCCGGGCTTCGCTCCGACTCTCGCTGACCATGAAGCGCTCCAGATCGGCCGCACCCGGGATGACCCGAATGCGTTCCGATGGCACACCGTAGTCCCGAGTCACGACCGCGGCGAACGCCTCGGACAGAACAATCACACACCGGGCCGATCGATAGACGGCGCGCTCGATGGCCCACTTCGCCAGGGCTGAGAGCCGGCTGTCGCCCTCTTCGCGAGACTCGGCCGCCCACGGGCCGTGAAAATGGACGACGTGCGGCGGCCGGCGCAGCCGGCCGAGGGCCGCTGACGCATAGAGGGCAAAGTGCGATGCGACCAGATCCACAGCACCGGCCTCCAGGCGTTCCGCAATGACTCGCCGCGCGCCCAGCCAGCGCGCACGCGTGCCATCCGTCTCGGCGCCGAAGCTCGCGAGCTTCGCCACGAGCGCCCCCCCGCGCGCGGTCTGGCCCGCCACGACCGCTTCCAGGGCGATGCCGGACGAGGGCAGGTACTTCGCGAGATCCGCGAAGACACGGTCCCCACCCCCGGCTCGCTCCGAGGGCCACACGCACCCGATTTGCAGCACACGAATGGACATCAGATCCTCGCTATGCCGGCGCCGGATCGTGCGGCGGAACGGCCGATCGCCACGCCCGCTGTGCCACCGGCACGACTCGCGTCACCCCCACTCTCGCCAGATGCCGATCTGCAATGGCCAGTCCCGCCACCAGCCAGAACAGCATGCCGGTCGGCCCCGCCGCCACAACGCCGAGCGGCGCCATGGCGAGGAGGGCGAGGCCGCCGCACGCCAACCCCACGCTGTCAGCACTCGCCGCCCGCCGGTAGTACTTCCATATCTGCATGAAGACCAACCACAGAGCCATGAAGTAGAACAGCGAGCCGACAAGCCCGAACTGGACGAGCGCAGCGACGATGGTGCTGTCTCGTATCGAGATGTAGCTCTCGATCGTCCGAGAGATTTGGCCCATGCCCAGACCGAGTGGCCGTCTCGTGACGAGGTCGAGAGCAAGCTGATGGCCGGTAATGCGGGCCCGGGCGCTCGAATCCTCGCCGAGCTGCCCGAAAGTCGCGATTCTGGCATCGAACCGTTCCGCCATTTCCGGCGTCACGAACAGCGGCCCGGCGAGCACGATGGCCAGGCCAACCGTCAGGCCGACACGCAGCCGTTGCGCAGGTCTGAGCGCGGCCACCAGGAACAGCACGCCGACCAGACACGCCACCCACGCCGAGCGCACGTTGCTGAGAAGCAGCGTGACCCCGGCGATGCCCGCGGCCGGAATATCCCGCGCGCGCGGTTTGGCGATCCAGAGCAGCAAGGCCATGCCGAGAAAGGGCGCGAGCGCGCCCGGACTGTGCATGGTGCTGAAGACGCGTATCCCAAAGGGCTCGGGAAGTCCAATGGTCCCCATCTCCGCGTTGATCATCCAGCTCGTGTCCCACGGCGGGGCGGTCGTGTACTGATAGATGCCGTAGGCACCAGCCACCATTGCCGCGCGCTGAAACGTGGTCACGACCCGACGCTCGATCGCGCGCAAATGATCGGACTGCGTCGCGATATACAGGCCAAGCAGCAGCGGCGTGAAGTAATTGAGCGATTCCAAGAACGCGTCGAACCACCACGCCAGGAACCCGAACGGCACGCCGACGCCCGCCCCCATCGCCGCGAGAATGAACACCTCGCGCCCCAGGGGGCGGTCGGAGACGGGGCTGCGGCCTCGTCGAAGCACGCGCCCCATGTACGGCACGAACGAGAGCGCTGTCACGAGATAGGGCGTCAGGAGCACCATGCTCGGGTCCTGCCAGTTCGCGTAGAGGTCTGACACGCGGCGGACGAACGCGGTCAGGACCCACAACCACAACACAAAGCCCACATACGCCACCGGGCTCGTGCGGAGCAGGCGCCACCCGACCGCGACACCGCCCACGAGATACGCGAACCTGAGGGGCCCACCGGTGCGCGCCGCCATGAGCCCCCCGATCACCAGCCAGAAGAGGATCTGTGGCCACACCGTCGACGGCGTCTGTGGTGCGTCTCCGGCGTCCCCTCCCTGTCTCCGCTGCGCTCCGGCGAGGAGGTCGTGTACGCTCATGCGCCGTTTCTCCCCGCGAGGATCGACCCGTACACGTCTTCCAGTCGCCGCACGTGCCGGTCGAGCGTAGGTGGCGCTGACCAGAACGTGCGATACGCGGCCTGCCCCATCTGTGCGGCGCACGCCGGCTCCGCCATCACCCTCGCCACCTGGCGACAGAGATCGTTGATGTTGCCGCCCTTGAACCACAGGCCGGTCACGCCATGCGTGACCCAGTCGCGCGCGGCGCTCGTGTCCGGCACGATGGAGGGCACGCCCATGGCGGCGGCCTCGGCAACGACCAGTCCCTGCGTCTCGAACCACAGCGAGGGGAACACGAGCGCCCTGGCCGCGCGCAGGCGATCACGCACCTCCACAGCGGAGAGCCACCCCGTCACCTCCGCCCACGGGCACTGCTTGCGAACTGCCGTCTCCGACGGTCCCGCGCCGACGAACACGACCGGCGCGCTCAGCCGTCGCGCGCATTCTGCGAGTAGGTGTGGTCCCTTTTCTGCCGACAACCGTCCGATGTAGATCAGGCTGTTGTTCCGGTCGACGGGAACCCGCTCCGACCGTGGCATCTCGGTGAAGTTCTGCACCTGGTGCAGCCGGCTGCCGGGCGGCAAGAACTTCTTCAAGATGGGCTCGCTCGCGGCCGAGACCGAGACGAAGTCGCCACCCGGCGGCGGAAGCCCGAGTGACCGCTGCACGATCTGCCGGCCCACCCGCCACAACTTGTGCCCATAGCTATTCGCATCGCAGTTGCTCGTCACGCACGCGACCGAGAGCGGCCGCAGATGGCAGCGCTGCCCCTTCCGGTAATGGAAGAACGTCCCGTTGGGGCACACGGAAAAGAAATCGTGGAGTGTGATCACGACCTGAAACCCGCGCGACGCAGCCACCCGCACGACGGCCGAGGAGAGCGCCTTCGTCCACGAGTGGACGTGCACAATGGTGCGGGTGGCATCCAAGGGCGCGAGTACCTCGGCCAGGTGACGGGCGGCCGCCTGATTCCACACGCTCCGCGCGGCGGCGCGCAGGCGATTCGGATCTCGCCACACGTCAATCTGGTCGAGGCACACATGGCTCAGTCCCGGCACATCCTGAAGGTCCTCGGCGACGGGCCCCACCGCGGAGAAGAGAATCACCTGATGACCGCGTGCGGCGAGCCCCTTCGCGCTTCCAAGTGCGATGTTCGAGGCGCCGCCGTTCACGTAGGCGAAGTCGGTCGCCACGACAATGTTCATAGCCTCATGTCATGATCGGCACGTCCAGAAACCGAGAGTCCGTGCTGAACAGGCTCCGTCCGTCGTCCGGGCCCATTGACGCCTCCGCGCGACGCCGACGGCCGAGCGTCCGCGCGCAGGACCGCGGTATACGCCTCCTCCAGACGGTCCACCGCTCGTTCGATCTCGAATTCGTCTTCGACGCGCCGGCGATTGTGCCGGCCCATCGAGCGCTGCAGCGCTGGCGAGGTCAGGACCTCGATCAAGGCCGCCGCCAATCGGCGTGGATCTCGCGGCGGCACGAGCCGCGCTCCCGCCTCGTCGAGGAGAAACGGCGTGCCGCCCGTGGAGGTCGCCACGATGGGCACGCCGCACGCCATCGCCTCGAGCAGGCTCGTGGCCAACGGTTCCCCGTACGAGGGCAGGCAGTACACCGAGTGCGCCTGCATCAGGGCAGGGACATCACGGCGATCCACGGGGCCCAGGAGGCGGATTCTGCCGTCGTTCATCTCGGCGACGCGCGCCCGCACTTCTTCCCACTGTTCACCGGGCCCCGCGATGACCAGCGTGACGTCCGGTACCGCGCGCGCAACCTCGCCAAATGCATCCAAGAGCGTGAAGATCCCCTTGCGATAGATCACGCTCGTAAGAAACAGCACGGACGGACGCGCGGGCACCGCGCGGCGCTCGGGGAAGCCCGTGAGATCGATGCCGTGCGGAACCTCGAAAATGCGCCCTTCGTGCCGGCTCGGTTGCGCGATGCGCGACCGCGCCGCCGGCGAAGCAATCAACAGACCCGCCGCTCGTGCCTGCTGCAGTCTGGCAAGCCCACTCAGAATCATCGCCTTGACGCCGGAACGCTTCCGCCGGCCGAGGTCCAACCTGTCGGCTTCGCTCTGCCACGTCGGCACGAACGTCCCCAGGACGATCGGCGTGCGCACCCCGATGAACACCAAGCTCATCCCCGTGAAGACCGGGTTCATCTGGTGAATCACGTCGAACGAGACGCGGGCGCGCAAACGCGCGAACAGCACGCGCATGCGCACCATGAACCTGAGCCGATCCCAAATCGACAGCCGGCTGCCCGGCAGGAGCTCGTACACGTGAAAGTTGGCGGGGAGCGCGGCCAGCACATCCACCACCTGCGCCGCCACGTGCAGCTCGTGTCCGCGCTCCGCCAGTCTGCTGAGAAAAGCAAACGACACCAGCCCGTCGCCGTGCGGCCGGTGGTCGGTCAGCAGCTCCGACGGATGCGCAATGAAGATCGTGAGGCGGCGGCCGGTGCGCGATCTCATTTCACCCCCGCGGCCGTCCGCGGCCGGAGCACCGAGCTGACGATCTCCGCCCGATAGCGCGCGAGCACCGCGAGATCCGTTCCGTTGATCCACAGGCGGGGCATCGGCACGCGCAAGATCCATCGGTAGCAGGCGAGTGTCAGCCCCAGGCGCGTGATCGCGACAGTCAAGAGCGTGAGCGCCGCACCGACCAGGCCGAACCGCGGCACGAGCACGAGAAGAAGGGGCACGGTGAGGCTGATACCAGCGACCTGGATCCCTGTCACGATGCCGGGGCGTCCAGCCGCAAGGAAGCCCTGCCGGAGCATGTTTCCAAACCCCCCAATGATGATCCGGAAGACCAGGATAGGCAGAATCTGGGCAGCCGCCGCGAACGCCGAGCCGTACAGCACCCGGAGCAACAAGGGGCCAGCGGTGAGCACCGTGATGCCGATGGCGCATCCGGCCATCGAGCCCATCCGCGCGGATTGCGCCACCTTCCTGGCCATCTCGCGTGGCTCGAGACCCACCGCCCGAGGGAAGACGATCATCGAGACGGACTGGTTCACGGCCGCCACGACATTGGCGAGGCTCAGGGCCACGACGTAAATGCCCATCGATGCCGAGCTCAGCAGACCCACGACGAGCGCTTGATCGAGGTAGTGGGCGAGGATGCCGGCGAGATCGGCGCCGTACGAGCGACCGCCGTAGTGAAGCAGGCGTCGCCACATGTGTGTCACGCCGCGCAGCGTGGGACGATAGTCGCGCGCGACCGATACCAGCATCCAGACGAAGGGCGGTACCCCCGCGAGCACGTAGGTGGCCGCTGCCGATACCGGGGTCAACACGCCGTACCAGGTCTGGACGCCGAGACCGACGACGACGAGGCTCGGTGGAATCAGTTGTGACAGATTCGACCGGCCGAAGTGGCCGCTCGCCTCCCACGCGGATCGGCCCAGCATCGACAGCGCGTGGATGGGCACCACCAACAGGCACAGCTGCGCCACGAAGATGGTGTGCTCCGGCTGGCGGCGTAGCCAGAGCGGGATGACGTGCCAGGCAATCGCCGTTCCGATAATCGTGGCCAGGAAGCACAAGAGCGCGGCGGATCCCGCCAGCGCCGACGCCTGTTTCGGATCACGGCGCACGTGGTAGATGAGCGCCTTCGGGAGACCGAAGGCCGTCAGGCCGCCCACCAGTGTCGGCCAGAGGATCATCGCCGCCAGCTCTCCGCGTCCCTGCGGCTGCAGCGCGCGCGCCGCGAGAATGCCCGTGATGGTGTTCAAGCCGATCCACGTGAACCTGGACGCGATGGACCGCAGCGCAATCATCGACAGCGGCCACCTGCCGGCGCGCCGTCCCCGCTGGTGAGCCCCGCCGTCTGGGGTCGCGCTCCCGCGCGCGATGTCCTCAGCCATGCGCAGCCAACAGCCTTCTCACGTGGCCCGAGGGCGCCACGGTGTGCAAGAAGTCGCGAATCCGCCGCACGAAGACGGGCCGGTCGTATGCCGCCGCATGCGAACGCAGTCTGTCGGGCGCCCACTCGCGGCGCTCGAGCCGTTCGATCGCGTGTGCGAGCGATTCCGGCGTGGGCGCATCGAAGAACACGCCGGTCTCGTCCTCACGCACGGTTTCCGCTGCCCCGCCGCCCCGCCAGGCGACGACCGGCCTGCCGGACGCGTTGACCTCGAGTGGCGCCATCCCGAAGTCTTCTTCGCCGGGGAAGAGCAACGCTCGACAGGTCGACGCCGCCTCGGTCACCACGTCGTCAGGCTGTCTTCCCATGAACGTGACCGTTGGCCCGGCCATCTGCTGGAGCCGTGCCCGGTCTGGGCCATCACCGATCACGATCAGCTTCCGTCGCAGCAGGTTGCACGCCTGCACCGCGAGATCGATGCGCTTGTACGCGGACATGCGGGCCACGATCAGGTAGAAATCCCCCGTCTCACGGCTGATTCGGAACCGATCGACATCGATCGGCGGGGGAATGACCGTCGCGTTGCGGCCGTAACAGGTGCGAATCCGTTCGGCCACGACCTGGGAGTTCGTCACGAAGAAATCCGGCCGTGTCGCCGCGTGGAGATCCCATCGCCGGAGTGGCGCGAGCACCATGGACAGTGCGCGCTTCTCTAGACGGCTGAATCGCTCGCGCGCGAGATAGTCGTCGCGGCGCCAGATCCACCGCGTCGGCGTGTGGCAGTAGCAGACGTGCAGCGCGTCGGGTCGCGTGCGCACGCCCTTTGCGTACCCGAAGCAACTCGATACGACGAGATCGTACGCCCGCAGGTCGGCCCCCTCGATCGCGAACGGGTACAGCAGGAAGTAGTGCCGATAATAGCGACCCGGCTCTGGCAGGTGCTGCATCCATGTCGTGCGAATCTCTCGGTCGCGCAGGGCGGGAATGAGCTTCGCGGTCGCTGCGAGCGTCGTGTGCAGCCTGGCGCCGGGCAGCGCGGCCGTCAGCGCGGCGGCCACGCGCTCGGCGCCGCCCATCTGCGCGAAATTGTCGTGAAAGATCGCGATGTCGCCCACAGGGTGTTCCTGTTCACATGGAGCCGACGCGCTAGCGCGTCAGGGCATTGATCACCCAGCCGAGCGACCCGAGGGTGATAAAGCGCTCGACCTTGCTAATGCGGTTCTGCGGCACGAAGAGAAAATCGCCTGGCAGAACCAGGGGGTTCTCCGTCATGTTCTCCGGACGCTGGAGGGCCTTGGCATTCACCACGCGCGTGACCACCTTCTCGTCGTTATAGCGGCGAAACAGCACCACTTGTGAATGCTTGGCACTTCTGGTGAATCCGCCGGCCATGGCGATCGCCTCGAGCAGCGTCACGCGGCCGCGCAGCTCAAACTGGCCAGGTTCTCCGACCTGCCCCCCCACGACGAAGCGAGGCTTCTGAAAGTCCTTCAGCTCGACTTCGAGCTCCGGGTCGCGCAAGCGCGCATTCGCGTGCTTGACGATGGCTCGGCGCGCCTCGGCGGTGGTCAAGCCCCCGACCCGGACCTCTCCCACAATCGGAAGCGTCACGAACCCGTCCGGCCGCACCATCACCGTCACGTCGTACTCAGGCGTGTAGCGATACTTCACGTCGAAGACATCGCTCGGCTGCAGACGGTAGAACGACTCGGCGGCGGCGGCCGAACCGCGTGCCCCTGTGGGACTTCCCGACCCGCCTGACCGCGCCCCCCCCACGATTTCAATGGCGGCTGCAGCCGGATCCCGAGCCTGTTCAGCCGCCGCCGGCAGCGCTCCAGGAACGGGTGCCACGACGAGCAGCAACAGGGTGACGAGAGGGCGTTTCTCTCTCTGATACATGGCTGGCTCACGTTCTCAAGGGTTAACGCGATTCAACGGCCGCCGGTGAGACGCCGAGGATGGAGTGCGTCTCCGACTGGACTCGACGCCTCGACAGCTGGAACACGAGGAACTCACGTGCGAATGCCGCGCAGACGGCGAGCATCCCGGCCATGATCGCGCCGGCGACCACGCCCAGCCGCACATTGGGGCTGGCGGGGATATGCGAGACCACCGGCGACTGGGCCAGCACCACGTTCGCGATCCGTTGCCGGTCCAACACGTCGGCCACGCGAGCCTCCTCCTGCCGCTTGGCAAAGAGCTCGTACCGGCTCTTCGCATCGGCGACGTTGCGGAGGAGCTGTTCGTAACGTGGGCCGGCCTCCGCGAGCCCGATCAGGCGCTCGCGCTGTTTGGCAAGCGCGCGTTTCAGCTCGGCCGCCTTGCTCTGGAGACCCGCCAATTGGAGGTGGGCTGCGGCGCGCTCACGTTCCAACTGCTGCCAGGCAGGATTGATGCCGGTCGATTCCTCGTTCGTGCTCATCGTCAGGGCGCGCTCGAGCGCCTCCTTCGTATCGGCAACCTTCTGGTCCACCTGCTGGACGAACCGGTCGTTGGCATTGAACTTCATCAAGAGCTCGGTGCGCTCGTTGCGCAGGTTGACGAGCGTCTCGTGCAACCGCTCCACCAAGCGGACGTTTGGGATGTTGCGGAGCGTGGTCGGCACACGCTCCGGCGTCTTGGCCATCTGCGCGTCGGCGACGCGCACCCGACTGCTGTGTTCTTGCGTCTGGGCGCCCAACGCGCGAAGCTCCGCTTCGGTTTCCTGAACGGCTGCGAGCGCTTCCTGCTTCTGCGCGTCCTGGTTCACCAAGTCCGCGCTGCGCGCCAGGGCCGCCAGTTCCTCTTCCGCTTTGTGCAGGTCAACGCTCGCGTCAGCCGACTGTCCCCGAAACATCTCGTAGGTGCCGGGCATGCTGTGCATGGCGACATGGGCGGTAAGATAGGCATCCGAGACGTGCTTGACAACGGTGGCCGCTCGCTCCGGGTCTTTGCTCATATAGGACAGGTAGATGACGCTGGTCTTCCGAAGCGCCTCGGCCCGCAACCCACCCGTCAACCCGCGAACGGCGCGCTCCCTGGCGACCGCGGGCTCCTCGCCTTGATCGATGAGCGGCTGATCCATCCGCAGCTCCTTGACGACCCGGGCCATGACGTCCCAGCTTCGTATCAACTCCAGCTCGGTATTTATCATCCCTTCCGACAATTGCTGGGTGTAGACAGGCGTCGCGTCTTGGCTTGGGCCGACCACAAGAGTCTCCCGCGCATGCTTCACCAGGAATTTCGCGGTGGACTCGTACTTTCTTGGCCACAAGTAGAGGGCGATGGCCACGAGCACCATGACGAAGGCCCACACGATGAGCATCAGCGCCCAGTGCCGCCGCGCGAATCTCACCCAGTCGATGAGATCCTCGGGAAGCACCAGGCGGCCGACATCCTGGGTGAGTGCCATGCTCGCCGCGCCGTCCTGCGAATGAGGGCTGGCAGACTCGCCCCCGTTCATCGTGGCCTGCTGTCCGACGGAATCGAACGAGCTCCGTTGCATCGTCGTGTCAGAGTCCATATATGCCATTGCTCTTCACCCCACCGCGCGATCAGGCGGCCCCTGCGCCCGAGAGAACCGCAGGCACGGTCTTGAGGAGAATGCGCGCGTCCAACGACAACGACCAGTTGTCGATGTACGCCAGATCCATGTTGACCCACGTATCGAAGTTCGTATCACTGCGACCGTTCACCTGCCACACGCAGGTGAGACCAGGACGGACGCTGAAGCGACGCATCAGTCGCGCCTCGCCGAAGAGCGCGACGTCTCGCAACGGAAGTGGCCTCGGTCCGACAACCGACATGTCACCCTTCAGGACATTGAAGAGCTGCGGCAACTCGTCGAGCGACGTCTTGCGGAGGAGATGCCCAATTGGCGTGATGCGGGGATCGCGACGGATCTTGAACACTGGCCCTTGGGCTTCGTTCTGCGATTCGAGGCTGGCCTGTAAGCTCTCGGCGTTGACCACCATGGTGCGGAACTTGTACATCCGGAACACACGCCTGTTGTAGCCGTACCGCTGCTGCGAAAAGAAGACGGCCCCCCCGTCGCCCAGCTTGATGAGCAGGGCGCACACAGCCATCACGGGGGACAACACCACCAGGCCGGCTGCGGCCGCGCAGACATCGAACAGCCGCTTGATCACGGTCCGATAGTCTTCCGTGACCAGCGTCAGGCGCAACGCCGGAAACTCCTCGCCCTGCTCGAACATGGCTCTGGCAAGTGACAAGGAAAAGAAGTCGGACAGGTCGATCTGGACCTCGACGCCGACACGTTCGCAGATGCTGATGGCCTGCTGAATCTTCGCGTAGCACGACCGCACTGGCAGGCTGACGAGGACCAGGTCCACGGGATTGCGCGCCAGGATTGCTTCAAGATCGTCGAGTGTCCCGACAATCCGCTCGCGAACCTCTGGCGGCACCTCGTGATCACCGGGCGAGTCCACGAACCCGAGGAGCTGGTGCTGCACGAATCGTCGGCTCCGGATGCCGTGGAAGAGGGCGCGCGTCCGTGGCCCGGTGCCGACAATGAGGACGTTCACGCGCGCGGCCGCGCGGCGCGACAGGTCGCGCGCGATCATCGTGATGAGCGTTCGCCCGGCGACCTCCACGACCATGGCGGCCACCCAGAATGCCCCGACCATCGAGAGGCGGAACGCGCCGGTCTGGCTCGTGAGCACGAACAGCGACAGCGGCAGCGTGCCCACCGTGCTGGCGTGCACGACGAGCAGAGCCTGGCGCCAGAGAGGCTGCCGCGACGGTGAGGTGTGCAGGCCTGCGGTGGCAAAGGCGGTGTTCCACGCGACCAGGAACAGCACCAGCAGCAGGACATTCTCAACCGTGACGCGCGCCGACAGGAAGTCTTCGACGCCTTCCGGCATGTGGTCGAGATTCGCCACGGCAAAGATCGCCAGCAGGAGCAAGAATGCGCAGAGCGCGTCGAACACGCGGTTGGCCAGCGGTAACGCGGAGCGAAACCTATACGTCATGGCCGCACCTCGGGCTGCCTCCAATGGGCAAGCGGATCCAATCGATGACGTGCCTCGAGATGAGCGTGGGGCAGGGCCGGAGGCTGTGGCCCCTGAAAGCGGCTGCGAGCACGTGGTGACATGACGACCTGCCTTCGTGCGAAGGGACGTGGTTCCCGTCTGGTTGAAGAGCGACTAGATCCCCTCAATCTGGCGCGGGAAGCAATAGCTGGGCTAGCGTCGAGCCAAGCGCTCTGCCTCGGGATGTCACGAACAGCACCGGCATCGCCGTGTGGACCTCCGAAGATGAGGGGCACAATATCACAACCGAAGTAGTGTATCCATCCAAACCCCACTATGGCACCCGGGCGTAAATCTGTGATGACGGCGCGCATCGTCCCTGGAGCCAGCAAGGGCGTTGCCACAAACCGGGCAGGGGGGCCCGGCCGGCCGACTCCCCGCGAATCGCAAGGAAAGTCAAGGCGTTCTTCGCGCCACCGCCCGTCTCGTCGCGCGCCACAGTCGTGCTAGCGCGACGCGCGGCCCCTGACAGTTTTGTGGGTTCCGTTTCAGTCCCACACAACCACGTAGAGGAACGGTCTGCTATTCCGCATGGCGGCACGCACCCGATCCGGACTCCCGGCACGCACTCGGTACGTCGTTGTCGGTGGCGTCGCGGGCCATGTCGGCCGCTTCCACGGGACACTGCGCGCCGGGCCCAGCAGGTGCTACCGCGCTGCTCGGCCACCGCGCGAGACTGGCTGTCGCCGAGATACACGCCCCGCGACACCTCGAGAGCGACAACGCGCATCCCGAGTCCCTTTCTCCGAAGGCAAGCGTCTCGGGACCCACGACACCGCCGTGGCCCAGCATACACGGGCGCGTCGCAGGGTAACCAACCTGGCAAGGCGCGACGACCGAGAATATCGGGCAATATTTAAGGGAGGAGCAACGCCGCCAGCGGGGATGCATCGGCGGCCGAATGCAGCCGGCCTTTCGTCGCGGGCTGCTAGTGTGCTGTCTCAGTGATTCGCGACATAATTCCCGGGCGGGGCTTATGCCACGAATCACTGAGACAGCACACTAGATGGGACTTATGAATGCTGCTGAAATAGACGTGAGTTCTCCAAGAAGTACTTTTCATCCTCGTCATCGAAATGGCTCGAGGAATCCCCGATTCGTCCTCTGCGCGGCCGTACAGAAGTACTTTTGACCTTGTTTAACAATCCCTGCTTGAATAGCATCAATTGCAAATAATGAGTCGCCCGGTTCTTCGGGAGCTCAGGCTTCGTCAGCCGATCAGGAGGAGTCTGCCCAAGGGAAGCGATCACCTTACCCATCGTTTCGCTAAAATCATCCTTCAGATCTTCAAATCTTATCGAACACACGTTCTCTTCATTGAGCCAGGAATGCACGTGGTAGGACCAGTACGTTACCCTGTTCGCATCAATCGAATCGTCGAAGCTCCGAGTACAAGCGAAATGGTCGTTCTGTTCTCTCAGAAATTGCTTGAAGTCGCTCTTGTTCAAGAAATGATATAACGAAACCAATGTATCCCTTCCATTGCGATACACATAGAGCTTGAAAGCGTGTGCGTAAATGTAGCTGACAAACTCTTCATACTTATCTTTAGGTGTGATAATTCTGGTTTCGTCAGGTAACAAGTGACTCTTGATGATAACCCACGTATCAGCCGACAATAACTTCTTGACTACCTCATATATCGTTTCATCCTTTCTCAGAAGCGAACCGATATTGAAGTCTTTCGGAAGTCTGCGATGTGCTGGAAATATCGAATCCTTCAGGTTCGCTTGAAGTGAATCTATTAAGAAGTGCGTCCCTGATCGCCGATGAGAACTCACAAGAATCCACTTATTCATCGATAGGAGTCCTCCTTCACTAATCGTTGATTCGTCGTTGCAGGAACTCGGAGACCAGGTCTGACCGGCGCCCGAAACTATATCACGACCCGAGTAGTGCATTTGCCCCGCGATGCGGCGCCTTCGGCGAATTCTGATCTGGTTATGCGCCCGCATCACGGTCCCGGCACGCGGCCCTGGACGAGGCTCGGGATGCCGTGAGCACAGCCGAGGGGCAACGCGCGCCAAACCGGGGCCCCAACGCGCGGCTTGTGCGCGTTGGGGTGGGCAACGATCCAGGGGCGCCCGCTATCAAGGCAGCGCACCTTGGCTGGTCAGCGGCATCCTCGAGGGCAGCGCCCCCGCTATCTCTGGCGACCCACGTCGCACTGGCTGCGCCAGCAATGACCTTGCCAACGCACAGACCGCGCTCGCCGATCAGAACAAACAGCCCGGCAGATGGCGACAAATCAGGTCTCCATTGATGTGTCTCGGTCACCGGCGTGGCTGGTCGTTCAGGAACGCCAGCAGCTCCTCTGCTTTCGCCTTCATGGCAGGATCTTGCAGCGCCCGATCGAGCTGCGGCCGCGCGCGCCCCGTCCGTGACCTTGACGTAGCACCAGCCGGCGTTGTACGCCGCCTTACCTTGCATCTGCCGGCTCTCCTCGATGGACGCCTGCTGGGCAGCAATTTGGCGTGCCTTCAGATCTGGCGCCATTTCAGCGTTCTCGATCAGGGCGAGAGTGTTCCTCAGCTCTTGCTCTGCGCCCTCGGCGCAGGCACGTGCCTGCGCGAACAGGTTGCCACCGTCTGGCCAGCGCTCGAGCCCTGCAAACGTCAAGCCCAAATACCAGGTGGCCTGGCAATTGCCGCTGTCGAGCTCGACGGCTGCCTCCAGATCTCGATGCGCATCCTCCAGTTTCTTCTGGTCGTACGCAATGATGCCGGCAAGCGTGAACACATCGGTGTGATACCAGCGCTTCTTCGCCTCTTCGATATCGTCGTCCGCCGTCTCGAGCTGCTGCTGGTGATACTTGTTCCACGCGCGCCAATAGTAGGCTTCACCGATGTGAAACGCCCCCAGCTCGATGAGCCTCGTTGCCGTGGCGATCGCCTCGCCGTGTCGCGTCAGGTAGCTCTGCGTCATCGTCTTGCCGAGCAGCGCATCACGCTGTGCTGGCATCAGCTTCAGCGCGTGCTGATAGCTCTCGAGTGCCGGCGCGAACTGGGACGCCGCAAGGTAGGCATCGGCCAGCTGAAGAGCCAGCGCCGGTGACTCCGGAATTCCCTCACGCGCCTTGCGCAGCGGCTCGATCGCGCGCCAGACAGCATCGCGGCGCCTCGAGCCGAGCTCGTAGATTCCGAGGAAATAGTTGGCCTCGACGAAGCGAGGCTCGATTGCCAGCGCCCGCTCGAGCTGCCGCCCATACTGCTGTTCACACGCGCCTATCCGATAGAGCAAGAGCGCCTGTTTCGGGTAAGCGCGGAGCAGGCTCATCGGATCGAAGTCCTCGGCGGGCGGAATGTCGGACCGATACTCACAAGTGACTGCGGCCAGCATATAAGCGCTCACTCTGCTGGACGTCGAGAGCTTGGACAGTGCTGCGTACCATGCCGCAGCGTGCCGACGGCTCTCACGACTGTGCTTCGACAGGGACTGGCCAGATTCCGGACCAAAGCGACCGCGATTCCAGGGCAGCCCGTCCGCCACCTCGAGCAGCAAGCGCGCCTCTTCACCCTTCAACTGAGTGATGGGAAGCTGCCTGGCTCGGTCGATCCATGGTGCTGCTGCCAGGCCAAGCTCCTTCTCCCGGGCGGCCAGCAGCAGGGCCGTGTCGTAGGCGCGCGGCAGCACCTGTTCGCGCTGGAAGTTGGCCTCGAGCAGCGTCTCATAGGCCGCAAACGCCCTCGTCAAGCATCGGTAACAGCCGGCCGCGGCCAGGCGATCTGCCCGTGCGAGACGCGTCCGGTGCTCGCGCGCGCGAGCGCGTGCAGCACACGCGCCGGACAGGAGGCCCAACACCACCACCGCTGCCAGGCACCGCAGGGAGGTCGACATCGACTGCTCCACAAACCCACAAACGGGGACGGGGACAGCCCCCGTTTTCCGCTATTCGAAAAACGGGGGCTGTCCCCGTTTCAGCCGGCAGGCCGATTACTGCAGCGTGAAATTGACTGTCGTCGTCATGACGACGGCGACGGGCTCGCCATTGAGCAGGGTGGGCCTGAACTCCCACTGCAGGACGGCGTCGAGTGCGGCTTGATCGAGCGCCGGAATCGATTTGAGAACCCGCGCATCCGTCACCGTGCCGTCGGTCCCAATCGTCGCCTCGATGACGACCACACCCTCCACACCATTGGCTTTCGCCTCCGACGGATAGATGGGATCCACGTGGTGAGTCTTCGTCGGCGATTCGACCCCATCACCCACGCGCACCAGCTTCGTGGGATCATGCGGTTCGCCCCCCTCGCGACCGCCCTGGACGTCACGAGAGGGCGTCGGACCCCCAGTTTCTACGGTGGCCGCCGTCTGACGGGTCAACCGCCCTGTCGAGCGCAGCCTCCACTCGTAGGTCGTGCCCTTCTCATCGACGTGGTGTGATAGCTCCAGAATGAAGCTGTACGGAGCGGCTGCGGGCGGCTCGAAGCGCCAGGCGCGGCCGACCTCGGCCGCCCACTGACCGTACCCGTCCAGCGGAAGGGCGCCTGCGTCGCGACCGGATGAGCCCTCCCGTGGTGTCTGCGGGACGTAGCGTGTCTCGAGCACATCACCAGATTCGCCCAGCACGAGATGCACGATCGCCGTGCCTCGGCCGCCAGCCGCCTGGAGCTCCGCCAAGACATCCGCGGGCACGGCGTTTGCCGCCTTCTCGATGCTCTCGCTCTCCTTGCGCACCTTGGGCGGGCGTAACAGCAGTGCGTTTACGAAACCCTCGCGCTCGAGCGGCGTCATCTCCGGATCGTCTGCCACGAGCGCTTCGGCCTCTTCTCGTGAGACAGCGCCGGATTGTGGCGTACCCGCCCAGAGGGTCACTCCAATCGCGCCAGCGAGCGACACGCTCAGAACCATCGTGCGGCTCATCAGATACCGTCTCGACATGACACCTCCTGCAGTGGAGAAAACAAAAACGGGGACAGCCCTCGTTTTCCGCGAGGCGGAAAACGGGGGCTGTCCCCGTTTCTACCTAACGTAGGGTGAAGTTCACGGTCACGGTAACGATAACGGGCACGGCGACGCCGTTGACGATGGTTGGCGTGTACGTCCATTGCAGCACGGCGTCGCGCGCAGCCTGGTCGAGCATTGGCACGGACTCGAGAGTCCGGGCATCCGTGACCGTGCCGTCCGTCCCAACGATCGTTTCGAGGATGACTATTCCCTGCACGCGCGCCGCTTGCGCCTCCGCTGGATAGATCGGATCCACATTGTGGATCCTCCTCGGCTGCTTGATGGCGCCGCCGATGCGCAACGGCTTCCTGGGGTCGGCCACTCCGCCGGTACCCGCCGGCGGCTCGGTGCGAACCTGCAGCCTTGGTTGGATCACGACCTGCCTGTTGTCGTTGTCGCGCTCGACGTCATAGACCATCCTGAGTTTGCCTTCTGGCTCGCCTGCCTGGATGTGGCTCGGCAGGCTGCTTTCGTCGCCAGGGCTCACCGGGCGGTCCGTACCCTTGCCGAACGCCACGGAAACGACGGTCGCCATTGGCTGCGGCAGCGGCTCGTACTTCCACTGTAGAGCGGCCGTGCGTACCGCCTCCGCCACCTCGCCGGGTACGTGGCTTTGCCCCTCGGCCGACGCGCCCTCGATGATCTTCGCGGACGCGACTTGCGCATCGATGACGCTTCCCCGCTCGTCCACGGTGATGTTCAGCGTCACCACTCCTCGAACGTCGTCCAGTGAGACGTGCGGCGGATACTGCGGGTCCACGTGTACGATCTTCCTGAGCCCCTGAGCTTCATCCTTCGAAGAAGCCTGTTCGGTGCCGCCCGCCGGCGAAGCGGCGTGCAGCGGGAACGCCGCCACCGTGTAACGCTCCGCACAGATGACGCCCAACGCCAGAGCCGCGAACGACACAAGCACTCTCGCGCGCGACATCTCGACCTCCCTGGATAGCTGTGTCAGTCGTTGGAAGAGCTCGCGCCGGCGAGCAAACGCGGGCACCGGCACGAACGATGTACGGTCTGCGCAGGCCAGCAGCGCTTCCATGTACGGCCGCCGCGCGCCGAGCACGCGAACGGCGTAGGCATCGACGACCTGTTCACGCGCGAGCTGCGTTCGCCCGAGCAGCCACCAGATCGCCGGATGAAACCAGAGGACAGCGCGAACGAGCTCCTCGGCAAGGACCCACACCCAATCGCGACGGATCACGTGAATCAGCTCATGGGCGACAACAGCACGCTGGACCTCAGTCGACATGCCGTGAAGCGCCGCGGGTAACAGCACGACCGGATGCCGCATGCCGAAGGTCACCGGTTGCGGAATACCCGCGACCCAGCGAATGTCCGCGGAGGCGCCGATCTGCTCCCCGACCTCCGCTACGGCGGGTGAGAGCGAGGCCGGCGCCCCGGCACGCCGCAACGCTCGCAAGTGAACGAGCCCTATGATGAGCCGCACGAGCCAGACCGCGGTGCCCGCCAGCCACACCGCCAGAAGCAGCGGCGCCCAGCCAATCGCGACCCACCACGCCTCGCCTCTGGCCGCGGTCGTCGCGAGCGCCGCACCGTCAATGACCGACGCCACTGCGGCCGCAGTGTGGCTCGGCGGTTCGCCCCACGGTTGGAGCAGCGGCAGCCCGAGACAGGCGGCCAGCAGCGCCCGCCAGCACACCAGACGCGCCGCCGGCGTGCGCACTCGCAGCAGCGTCACCAGCGCCGCCCCAACCAGCGTCAACACCGCCACTTGCACGCAGTACGCCCATACGTTGCCCAGCGACAGTGGCAGCATCATTCGCTCTCCTTGATGATTCGGAGCAGCTCCTCCCGCTCCTCGTCTGTGAGGCGCGCATCCTTGGCGAGATGCAAGAGCAGTGGCTCGGCTGCGCCGTCGAAGACACGATTGACGAACTCACGCACCATGCCGCCCACCACCTGATGCCGAGGCTTGGCCGGTCGATAGACGTGCGCGCGCTCTCCTTTGCTCTTCTTCACGTAGCCCTTCGCCTCAAGGATGCGCATCATCGTGAGCACCGTCGTGTAGGCGATCGGGCGACGCGCCCGCAGCGTATCGTGAACGTCTCGCACGGTTGAGGTACCCAGGCGCCAGACCACCTTCATGATGGCCAGCTCCTGCGGCGTCAGCGTCGGGTGTGGCTTTCGCATCTTCTAATTACTAACTTCTTAGTAATTAGTAGACACCGCGTCAAGTGGAAAGTTCCCAGGCTGAAGTTCTGCACGTGGTACGGTGCATTCACCGAGCGCGTCCGGAAGCCGCGCCGAGATAACGGCCGCCTCGGCGAGGCGGCCCTACCTAGTGTCCTGTCCGCGTGATTCGTCACATACGTCCCGGGCGGGGCATCCCGGCTCGCGGCGTTGCTCGTCGGTCGAATACGGCCTGTATGCTCCCTTCTCGCGCCTGGCGAGCCGGGCGCCGCGCTCCGGGACGTATGCAACGAATCACGCGGACAGGACACTAGGAATCGTGGGAACCCGCCAGCTGCTTGATCGCCAGGCGTGTGACGTGCCTTCTTGGGCTTGGCCGGCCAAGGCGTCGCCGGTCTCGACGCATCGCCGCACAATTGCCGAAGCAGATGCACGTCCCAAGGAAATCTGGTCTCGAGGTCCTACTCGCCTGCATAATGGAAGGGATGCTGCACGATCGCTTCGACCGGCCACTCGGGAGCCTCCGGATCTCAGTCACGGACCGCTGCAACCTCCGGTGCCTCTACTGCATGCCAGAAGACGAGTACGTGTGGCTGCCGCGCGAAGACCTGCTGTCCTTCGAGGAGATCGCACGGCTGGTGAGCCTCTTCGGCGAGCTGGGGGTGACGCGTATTCGTCTGACCGGCGGCGAGCCGCTCTTGCGGCGTCACCTGTCGGATCTCGTGCAGCGGCTAGCAAGCTGTCCCACCCTCGAGGACCTCGCGCTCACAACCAACGGCGTCCTGTTCGCCCCGCAGGCAGCGGCGCTCCAGGCCGCCGGCTTGCGTCGCGTGACGGTCAGTCTGGACACGCTGCGGCAAGAGCGATTTCGCGCCCTGGCACGCCTCGATCGCCACGGCGACGTGCTGGACGGGATCGCTGCAGCACGCGCGCTCTTCGGTGGGCTCAAGATCGACACCGTCGTCATGCGCGGGATCAATGACGATGAGCTCGTGGAGCTCCTGGAGTTTGGGCGCCAGATGAACGCGGAAGTCCGGTTCATCGAGTACATGGACGTCGGCGGCGCGACACGCTGGCAGTCCGACCTGGTCGTGAGCCGTGCGGAGATCCTCGAGCGCCTCGCGCGCCACTATGGCTCCATCACCCACCTCGATGAGATCTCATCCGCTCCTGCGCGGCGATTCCGCATCGACGGCCTGACGTTTGGCATCATTGCATCCACCACGGAGCCCTTCTGCTCGACGTGCGACCGCGCGCGCCTCACTGCTGACGGCATGCTGCTCCTGTGCCTCTATGCCACGAGCGGCACCGACCTTCGCGGGCCACTTCGCCAGGGTGCCAGCGACGCCGAGCTCCGTGAGATCATCACCTCCGCCTGGCATGGGCGCATCGACCGCGGCGCTGAGCAGCGCCTCGCGCTCCCAGACCGCAGCACGCTCGTGCCGGTCGACGAGCTGCGCCGCGCGCCGCATCTCGAGATGCACACGCGCGGCGGCTAAAAAGGAACCGGGTACCCTTTCGGGACCGAAAAGGTACCCGGTTCCCTTTTCAGGACGTCGACGACGGCATTGAACGCTGGCTTGGGCTGGCCCTGAAGATCGAAGAGCAGCGGATAGTTCACTCGGCCCCGGAGCGGAAAGTTGTTGGGCCCCGACTGAGCGTCGAAGGGACGAGCACCGCGGCACCATGCACGCGCCCGGTCCTGAATGCTGCGATCGCCTCGTTGGCTTGCTGGAGCGGCCACACGTCGTGCTCTGCTTCGACCGGCACCTGCGGTGCGAGCGCGAAGAACAGCTCGGCGTCACGACGGGTCAAGTTGGCAACAGAGCAGACGGTCCGCTCCCCCCACAGCAGCTCGTACGGAAATGCAGGGATATCGCTCATGTGGATGCCGGCGCACACGACGACGCCGCCCGCTCGGACTGCACGAAGCGCCACGGGTACGAGCGCACCCACGGGAGCAAAAATGATGGCCGCATCCAGTTGCACGGGCGCGGCTGTTGCCGAATCGCCTGCCCAGACGGCGCCGAGCCCGCGCGCGAACGCCTGCCCCTCGACGTCGCCGGGACGCGTGAACGCGTAGACCTCACGCTCCTCGTGGCGGGCAACCTGCACGAGGAGATGCGCCGCGGCACCAAACCCGTAGAACCCTATGCGGCGTGCCTCGCCGGCTCGTGTATAGGAGCGATAGCCGATGAGGCCGGCACACAAGAGGGGCGCCGCCCCGATATCCGAATACGCCCGAGGAATAGGAACACAGTAGCGGGCGTCCGCAATGATGTGGGTCGCATAGCCACCAGCGCGATGCAGACCGGTGAACTGTGCGTCCGTACAGAGGTTCTCGCGGCCGGCGCGACAGTGCTCACAGACGCCGCATGTCCAACCGAGCCAGGGCACGCCGACGCGGTCGCCGATCTGGAAGCGGTCAACCGCCGTACCACGCGCCGCCACAACCCCAACCGCCTCGTGACCTGGGGTGAGCGGCAGCTTCGGCGCCGGCACTTCGCCATCGATGATGTGGAGGTCGGTTCGGCAGACGCCGCAAGCAAGCACCTCCAGCAGGACGTCGTCAGGGCCAGGCAGTGGTGTCGGCAGCTCCACCTCTCGAAGGAGCTGATGAAGTGAATCGAGTTGCATCGCGCGCATCGGACGCAATAGTACCCGGTTCCTCTGCTCGCGGCCCGCCCCGCAGCTCTGGCCTGCTCGCACCAAGGACCAAGGACCAAGGATTACTCGTCCCGATGGACCGTATCTGGCGAAAAGGCGGGCACGCACACGGCGACATACTCGGCACCGCCAGGCTCCGGGCTGCTGTAGCACACCCACTCGCCAGGCGCTGCGACGACAGCTTGGCCTGCGTGCACGTCGACAACACCACCCTCGTGCTCGACGCGGAGCGTGCCGCGTAGCACGAGCGTAATCTCCTCGAAGTCCGGGCGTTGCCCCGGCTCCCGCCAACCCTCCGGCGAGACCATGTACGCGACGCTGACATTGGCGTGGCCGCTGTTCACCCGCCCGGCGAACTCCCGAATGAGCTTCGGCTTGTTGCCGGCCGCGGTCACGATTGTGGGACGCTCGATCAGTCGGGGCATATCAGCGTGGGCGCAGTGGCGGTAGCCGCTGCTGCGAATGGGTTGCTGCTACGTCCGGAGCCGGATCCGCGCTGGCCAGCGAGCCGCGGCCGTGCCGGACTTCACGCTGCACCCGCAACCCTGCCTCAATGGCACGCCTGGTTTCAAAGCTTCCGTCCCTTGCACGCCTGACCTGATCCCCCCTCAAGACTGCGACGGACAGATCCACCCCGTCGAGCTGCTCGACGATGTGCTCGAGCTCGTGAGCCAAGAGCTCGACCGGATCGTGACCACGCGACAGACGCACTTGGGCAGACACGAGCCGTCGTGCGTGGCGGACGAAGGTCGTCACGGCGCGCCGGCGGCCGTGCAAAGCCCTCTCATCGTACCAGACTGCCACGAAGAGTGTCGGTTCGTCGGCAATGCGGGCGCACTGTGCACGGAATACCGGCGATGTCCTCCACATCCGCGCGACAACCCGCTCGAGAGCGGGATCGACGCGCAGGTTGGGCGGCGGACCGGGCATCGAACCGCCCGGCGACATGAGGGCGAGCATGCTCGCAAGAGCAATGACCGCAGAGGGCACGGCACACCCCCTGGCTTGAATCGTCTGCCGCGCCCCCTCGACTCGCCGAAGGTACCGGGAGACGATTACGATTGGGGGCTACCAAACCCTCTCATCCATCGCAGGAACAAATCGTAATCGGCCCGCAAATCGTGCGGGCCGCTGGGCTTGCTGGACTGGAAGGCCACCAGCCGGCCGGCGGCGTCCAGCCGGACGCCTGCGCTTGCTTCGCGCCAGGCCTGCCTGCCCGGATCCGCGCTCACGCGAGTCATGCGTCCGGTCTCGGCGTCGAACAAGAACACGTCCCACGTGTTGTTGTCGTCGACATCGGTGGGCGCGCAGCTACGGGCGCAGACGAGATCCGATGCCTTCGACTGAAAGCCGACGAACCGTCCATCCGCCGACACGTCGGGCTGTAGGCTGCGCCCATTTCCGGACACGCCCCCTCCCGCACGGCGACTCACGAGCGTCGTCTTACCGGTCTCCAGATCGTAGAGGAACACATCCTCGGCGCGATTCCGATCGCCCGCGACGAGGTTCCCCGCCACCGACACGAACGCGACGAACCGACCGTTCTGGTCCAGGGCTGGATGATGGCTCGGCGCCAGTGTTTCGTCACCGTCGGCGCCGCGACTCAAGCGGCGAGTCGAGCCGTCGCGCCGATCTCTCACGTACACGTCCGGCAGTCCATTCGTATCCTGGCGCCACGGCGGGCACGACGTCCTTCCTCCAGCGCACTCGATGTCCGCAGTCGACGTGAAGGCCACGCGTGTGCCATTGGCGCTGAGGCCCGGGGTGAAGCTCGTCCCCAACGGTGCTTGCTCGCCGGCGCTGTTGACGCTGACGCGCTCGATCGCGCCGTCATCGAGGTCGGCGACGTAGATGTCTGCGCCCACTGAGTTCGCATCGGGTAGGTCAACGAGATTCGTCGCGCTCGACTCGAACGCCACCGTCGCACCATCTCCACTGATCGACGGCAAGAAGCTTCCGGCGTCGGGCGTCGAGCCGTCCACCGCGACACTCGCCAGCCGTGTTTCTCCGCGGGCCCGGTCACGCACGTAGACATGAGACTGACCTTCGGCGAGCGGCACATCGACCAAGTTCCGCGCCGAGGAATCGAATGCGACGATGCGGCCATCTGCACTCAGTGTCGGATGAAAGCTTGCCGCGTCGGCCGGCCGCCCGTCCTTCCCTACACTCTCCAAGGTCATTTGGCCCGATCGAGTGTCGAACACATAGATATCGGCGATTTGATTCGTGTCGACTGGGAGCAGGCGCGCGTACGACACGAACGCCACGAACCGCCCATCCGCGCTCACCGCCACGCTGGGCGCCTCGATCTCAATGCGCCAGCCATCCGCTTGCTGCAGCACGAGCGCCCCACTCGTTTCTGCGACAGCAAGGGCGAACGTCGCGAGCAGGCCAATTCCGTGCAGCAGACCCATAACTGTTCTCGGTGAAGTCTCTGCAACCTTCACGCGGCCGCCTCGGCGAGGCGGCCCTACCGTCATCATCCGCCTCCGCGAGGCGACCGTCCGCTCTCACGGTAGGGCGCGTTCGCCGAACGCGCCGTGATCGAAACGACGCACGCGTCGGCAATCAGTTCGCCGAAGCAACCAGAACCGTCACTTAGCAGGGTTGGACGGCAGCGCATCACGGATGGTTCGCTGCCTGGGACGAAAAGGACGCTACACGGAGTCAGTCACGCCCAACATGGGGACATGGCACGAGCGAACTGTTCGGGGTTGGAACCGAGCGTTCGCAGGCGGACAGGTAGAGCGGCGTACACACGAAGGGCCCCGTGACGTTCGGCCACGAGGCCCTTGAGAATCGGCAGGGCGCGTTCGCCGGACGCGCCGTCCGGCCGCCTCGGCGAGATAACGGCCGCCTCGGCGAGGCGGCCCTACCTAAAACATCCTCGGTTTCACGAGACGGTACGCGTGGTGGAGACGCCTAGGCGACCGTCTGCGGTGTCTTGCTCTTCCGGAGCGTATCGAGCGGAATCACGTGATCCTCTTCTTTGCCACCGAGCTGCTCTTTGAGCACCTGCTGGCGATAGAGCTGCATCATCCGCTCTTGCTCGGCCTGCTCCTGCTGTTGCTGCTTGCTCTGTGCACGAGCGCGCAGCTTCTCCTCGCGTGCCGTCTTGGCGATGCCGAGCTCATCGAGGTCGGTTTGGCGGCCAACATTCACCGCCTCCCGATCGAGCAACAGCGAGTGCGCCGTGGTTTCGAGCTCCACCTTCTTGCCACCCGCATAAATCTGATGGCGTCCGTGCTCCTCGTACCACTTGCTCAGCGTGGCGGTCATGTGCATCTTCTCGATGATCTGGCGCCAGCCGATGCCGGTGTTGTACGCGCAGAAGGAAATCTCCCCCATCTGCGTGGCATACGGGATGATGCAGCGCTCGGTGCGGCGGAAGTCGTAGTTGAACAGATCCTGGAACCACATGCCAGCCACGAACAGGAAGTTCCAGCGGTCCGCACGCCGCTTCTCGATGTCCTCCTGCGTCCGCTTGCCGTCCACGCGGCCATAATCGCGGCCCGTCGCGCCGAACGTCTTGTCGAACTTCTTGAAGAGGTCGATGATCTTGAAGTGCGTGGGTGCCTTGAACGGATCGTAGTTCCGCAGCAGCGCGAGCGCCATGCCGACGACCGACAGGAACTTGCCACGCGCCGCGTCGTTGACGCGCGCGACGTCTCGCGCCAGCTGCTCGCCTTTGAGGAACGCCGTTACCGGCACCGCTTCCTTTGTCTCCTTGTCGATCATCACGGCCATGCCCACGCCGCAGTTTGGATGGCACCCGCAGGTGAGCTGTCCCCACTGAGCCTGCGGACCGTGCACGAGGTCAGCCCAGTCCGTGAACGTGCTCATGAAGGAGATCGGGAACCAGTCGCGTATCGGCTCGCCCAGCCCGGTCTGTTGCTTCACGTCGTGTGCCAGGTGCGACAGCGTATAGCGCTGTGCGTGCCGCCGCTCGTCGCTGATCTCCTCGTCACGTCCCGTGAACGAGACCGGTTGGAACGACAGGAAGTTGATCTTCCTCGGATTGTCGATGCCAAACTTGACGATGCGACCGACCTGCTCGTTGTTGATGCCGTTGAGGATCGTCGTCACCGGCACGATGTCCACGCCGGCGCTCCACAGGTTCTCGATCGCCTGCAGCTTCACGTCGAACAGGTTGCCCACGAGACGATGGGAGTTGGCGGCATTGCCAATGCCGTCGAATTGTAGATACACGTAGCGCAGGCCAGCCTCCGCGGCCGCCGTGGCGAACTCAGGACTCTTGGCGAACTCGACGCCGTTGGTGGCAGCCTGGACGCTGTTGTAGCCAACCTTCTTCGCGTAGCGCACCGCGTCGAGGAAGTAGGGCGACAGCGTCGGCTCGCCGCCGGAGAACTGCACCGACATCTGCCGGCGCGGCTTGATCGTGATGGCGTTGTCGAGCAGCGTCTTGATGTCTTCCCACGACAGCTCGTGCACGAACCCCACCTGATTCGCATCCATGAAGCAGGGATCGCACATCATGTTGCAGCGGTTCGTCAGGTCGACCGTCAGCACCGACCCGCGGCCGTACTTGATCGTGCTGGTGCCGTGGTTGTGGAGCTTCTCGTCGTTGTGCGCGGCGATGTCGCTGCCTGGAAACACGTCTTCGAGGTGCTTGAAGAAGGCCGTGTCGATGGCCATCACATCCTCGAAGTGGCCATGAATCGGGCAGTCCTTCACCATGAGGATCTTGCCGTCGCGCTCGAGAACGGTGGCCTTGATCTCGCCCACCTTCTCGTTGAGCAGCACGCTGATGTCCTTCTTGCCGTCGAGGATCTCCTTACGCGCCTCTCGCACGCACTGCGGGCAGAGAGAGTCGGTCTCCCGCGGCCAGCCGAGCGGCGGCTTGACCTTCTGCCACGACTTGAGCAAGGGCTTCTCGGACCAGGCTGGAGTGAATCCAGCACCGGGCCGCAGGTGGTTCAGGGTGTCGAAGGCATACCAGGCGCCATTGGCCAGGTAGCTCAATCCCTTCTCCGCGTACTTGATCGGCTTCGGCATGCTCTCTCCTTCAAGCGACCTCTGGGCAGACTGGTGCTACAGCCGGCAGGGTCGTGATCGGCTGAATTATCAGCCACAGCCGGTCGTGCCCCGTCAAGATTCCCGCGATCGGGCAGTTTTCGGGCCTGAACTGGCAAAAGGAGGGGCGAGGGATCGAGGGGGCTAGGGGTCTAGGGATCAAGGGATCAAGGGATCAAGGGATCGAGGGATCTAGGAGCTACGCCGAAGCCCTAGACCCCTAGACCCCTTGTCCCCTAGACCCCTTGTCCCCTTGATCCCTTGATCCCTTGATCCCTTGATCCCTTGATCCCTTGATCCCTTGATCCCTAGACCCCTAGCCCCCTCGATCCTTGCCCCTTTCGTTTACAATGCTCCTCGGAGCCTATGCAGCGGCATTACGCTTTTTTCATTCAAATCAGCCTTCTCGCACTCCTGCTCGTCACCATTTCGACCGCGCCGGTCGCCGGGCAAACGCCGGGCGACTACGTCCATTGGTATCTCGCCGAGGGCGCACAGAACGCCGTCTTCGACGAAGAGATCCTGATCGCGAATCCGACCGCGGAGAACGCCGAGGTCACCGTGACGCTCCTCCCGGAGCCAGGAGCCGGCACCGAGACATCCGTCCCCCTCGCGGTGGGTGCGCACAGCAGGTACACGCTGCGCCTCGCGCAGTTCTTCCCCAACAACATCAATGGCGCGGTGTCCGCGCGCGTCGATTCCACCAACAACGTACCGATCGTCGTCGAGCGCTCGATGTACTGGCCGAACGGTGAGCGTGGCGCTGGCCACAACGCCCTCGGGCTCACGGCGTTGTCAACCAGCTGGCAACTCGCGGAGGGCGCCTCCGGCTTCTGGGAAACGTTCATCCTTCTGGTCAATCCGCACCAGGTGCCGGCAACCGTGACGCTGACGTTCCTGCCGGCCGCGGGCGGCGCGCCTCGCTCGATGACGCGCGTCCTGCAGCCGCTCTCGCGCAACACCGTGTGGGTCAATGGCCAGGAGGATGTCCCGGCCGAGTTCCGCAATGCGGAGTTCTCGACGACAATCACGTCGGACCACCCAATCGCGGTCGAGCGCGCCATGTACTGGAACGGCTTTGCCGGCGGCACCGACAGCACCGGCACACGCACGCCGGCGCAGACGTGGTACTTCGGCGAGGGCGCCACCAGTGGCAACGCGTCGCTGCAATTCGAGACCTTTCTGCTGCTCGAAAACCCCAACGCGCAAGACACGTCCGTGCACGTCTCGTTCTTCAAGGATGGCGGCGGCGTGGTGCAGCGCGACTTCCCCGTCCAGGCAAAGAACCGCCGAACCATCTCGGTCCGCCTCGACGTGCCGGAGCTCGGCGCGACCGGGTTCTCCATGACGGCGCAGAGCGCCGACCCGAGCCTGCCGATTGTCGCGGAACGGGCGATGTACTGGCTCGTCAACGGAAGCCTGGTCCCTGCCGACGGTCACACCGTGCAGGGCGTTCCAGCGCTGTCGCCCGCGTGGGCCTTCGCCGAAGGCATCCAGGGCGCACTCGCCGGCCTCGCCGGCGGTCCCTATGACACGTTCTTTCTGATCTCCAACCCTCATGCGACGCCGCTGGAGCTGCGCGTGCACGTGGTCCGCTGGGACGGGACAGGCGCCGTGCATCCACTCACCGTGCCGCCCCAGTCCCGCTACACGTTGTACATGGGGGCGACCGACGACAACGGCAGACCGCTCTACCCAGAAGCGAGCAACCAGCGGTTCGCAACCACGATCCGCTCCGTTGGCAGCTCGCCGCTGCCATTCCTGGCCGAGCGAGCCGTCTATTGGGGAGGCTTGGATGGCGGCCACGCCAGCGCGGGTGTGCCGTGGGGTGCACTGCCGGTCGGATCGCCATCGCCGGCCTCGCCCCTGCAGATCTCGTCAGTCGCGCCGGACACTGGCCGCCTCAGTGGCGGCACGCAGATCACAATCCGCGGACGCGGCTTCCAGCAGGGCGCCACGGTTGCCGTTGGCGGTACGGCCGCCCGTAGCGTCCGTGTGATCGACGATGCCACGATCGTGGCGGTGACGCCGGCCGCGCCCGGTAAGCGCACGGGTCCCGTGTCGGTGGCCGTGACCAATGCCGATGGTCACGGCGAGACCGCCTCCTCTGCCTTCAGCTACAACTTCCATGTGCTGACGTTCGGAGACAGCATCACGGCGGGGACGACCTCGTTTCGCGAGTGCAGTCTCGGGAGCGGCTGCACGATTCAGTCGATGCGTGCCATGACGCCGTATCCCGCAGGTCTCCTGCAGCGCCTGGCGGACGCCCCTCGCTTCGCTGCTGGCGGTGTGACCGTTCGCAACCGGGGTGTCGGCGGAGAGTGCGCATCGAGCGCCAATTGCGGCGGCAACTCCGGTGAGACGCGCTTTCCTGACGTCCTGGACGAGGATCCGGAGTACGACCTCGTCGTCTTGCTCGAAGGCGTCAACGATCTCTCACGACCCGACCCGTCGACGGCAATCGAACGGGCGCACGGTGCACTGCGCAACATGGTGCGCGAAGCACAGGCACGAGCGAAGGTCGTTGTCATTTGCAAGCTCACACCGGTCGAAGACGATGAGATAACCGGCGAGCCCCGAAGGAACCCCGCGTTGGTCGCACAGCTGAATAATCGGATCGAGGCCCTCACGCAGGCGGAGGGCATCTTCCGCATCAACTGGAGTGGGATTGAGATGAGCGCCGACGGGCTGCATCCGTCCCAGGACGGGTACAACGCCATGGCACAGCAGGTCTACAACAAGATCAGTCAGATCCTGGGCCAGTGAGCTTGCGCCCGACCTAAAAGTCGGGCCTACAGCGCCCAGGCACGAGGACGACCGCCTGTAGGTAAACCACGCCGATGCCGCCGGAGGTCTCCATCCTGATCGCGAGTTGGAACGCCGGCGCGTACATTGGCCGCTGTCTAGGCTCCCTGGATCCCGATCGCTACGAGGTCATCGTCGTCGACAACGCATCGACGGACGGTAGCGCAGACGAGGCGGCGCGCGCGTCACCGCGTGCGACAATCGTTCGCGAGGCGCGCAACCTTGGATTTGCCGGCGCCGTGAATGGGGCGGCTGCACGGGCCCGTGGCCGCTTCTTCCTCTTGCTGAACCCCGATTGTCGAGCACAGCCGGGAGGCATCGATCGTCTCGCGGCATTTCTCGACGCGCACGTTGATTACGGCGCCGTCGGAGGGTGCCTCGTCGATGAGGATGGCGGCATTCAGCGGGGCTTCACCGTCCGCCGCTTTCCCACGCTCGCAACGTGGGTAGTCGATTTGCTGCTGATCGATAAGCTTTGGCCTGGCAACCCGATCAGCCGGCGCTACCTCGCACTCGATCTCGACCTCACCAAGCCGCAGGACGTGGATCAGCCGGCCGCTGCCTGTCTGATGCTGCGTCGTGAAGCATTCGCCGGCGCCGGCGGCTTGGATGAGCAGTTCCATCCAGCGTGGTACGAGGACGTCGATCTCTGCCGGAGCTTGAAACGTGCCGGTTGGCGCATCGGCTACACGCCAGACGCGCCGTTCGTGCATGAAGGCGGCGTCGCGATGCGCGCGCTGGGCCTGGGGGCATTCTCACGCGTGTGGTATCGGAACTTGCTGAGGTACGCGGACAAGCACCACGGCACTGGCACCCGTGTCACGCTGCGGGTACTCATCACGGTGGGCATGATCATGCGCGCGGCTGCGTCGATCGTCACCGGCCGCCCGCAGGATGCCAAGGCGTACCTCGGGGTACTTCGGGATGTTGTCCGCCCGACCTTTAGGTCGGGCGAGCCCACGTAGGCACGCGGGCACCTCACGCGCTGCACTCCCCATCGAGGATCACCTGCTTGTACTCGGTGTCCTCACCGAGGTCGATGAAGTCCTGGGGCTGCGCCTGCTCGGCGGACAACTGCTCGAGGTCCGCGAGCGTCTTCTTGACGACCGCGAAATCGATACGGCGGAAGAACTCGCCGGCAGTCTCCTCCGGTGCATGCTGATCGCGATACAGGGCAATGAGACGCTCCAGCGCCTCAGGACCTCGACGCGCCGGCACCTTGGCGGCGACACGGCCGAAGTTGGCTCCCTCGGCAGCCACACCGCCGCCGACCATCACAAAATATTGTGGTACGGCGCGATCCCCCAACTTGCGAATGCTGCCTTGGAACCCGATGTCGGCGACGTGATGCTGACCGCAGCCGTTCGGGCAGCCGCTAATCTTGATGTGCGACGACCGGGCCGCCTCGACGATCTCTGGGTGCGCCTCGAGGTGGTCGGTCAGCAGGCGTCCCAGCCCCCGCGACGCGGTCACGGCCAGTCGGCACGACTCGGCTCCCGGGCAGCTGACGACATCCGCGATTGTTTGCGCGTCGGGGCGACCGAGGCTCGCCGCCGCGAGGTGGCGATAGAACCCCGCTACTTGCTCTTCCCGTACCCAACGGAAGACGAGGTTTTGATCCGGCGTCATCCGGACCATCCCGTCGCCAAACGCCATGGCCAGGTCTGCCAGCACGCGAAACTGCTGCGCGGTCACGTCGCCGAGCGGCACGCGCGCGAGAACGCTGACGTACCCCTCTTGCTTCTGTGGAAGGACATTGGTCTCCTGCCACGCGGCAAAGGCGCGCGCATCCCAGACCAGCCATGGGCTCACCTGCGGCATGATGCCAGGCCCCTTCACGGACGATGCCGCTGCCCGCGCCGCCGTCGCCTCGAGCGCCGGCGCCTCTGGTGATCCCCAATCTGGCGCATTCTCAACAGGTGGATCGTTTGGATCGAACGGAAGCGGCGTGCCGCCGCCCTCCGCGCACAGCTCCTCGTACGCGCGCAGCACCTCCTCGCGGTACTTCTCCCACCCCATCGCCTTGATCAAGAACTTCATGCGGTTCCGCTGCTTGTGCTCGTAGTCGCCGAAGCGATGGTAGACGCGCAGGATCGCGTCGGCGACGTTGAACATGCGAGCGGCCGGCACGTACTCGAACAGCGCCATGCCGGAGCGCGGCAAGATCGACGTGCCGCCACCGACCGTGACGCGGAATCCGTGCTCGGTGCGGCCGTCCACCTCGCGCACCTGCGCCCACCAACCGATGTCGTTGATGGAGGCAAACGCGTGATCTTCCTGACAGCCTTCAAAGCCAATCTTGAACTTGCGCGGCAGGATCGCGCTGAGCGGACCCCTGAGCAAGTAACGCGTGAGCGCCTCCGCGTACGGTGTGACGTCGAACACCTCGTCCCGCGCCACACCGGCAAACGGGCAGCCCGTAATGTTGCGGACCGAGTTGCCGCACGCCTCGCGGGTCGTCATGCCGCTTGCCGCCAGATCCCGCATGACATCCGGCACATCGTCCAGCTCAATGAAGTGGAACTGGATGTTCTGTCGCGTCGTGATGTGGCCGAACCCGCGCGAGTATCGCTCGGCGGCGTCTGCCAAGGCGCGAAGTTGGTCCCCGCTGAGGATGCCTTGCGGAGCCTTCACGCGCAGCATCTGCAGCGTGCCCTCTTGCCGTTGGCCGTAGGTGCCACGCACGAGGCGATACTTCCGCCACTCGTCGGGCGAGATCTCCCCGCGCTCGTAGCGGCCGAGCACCTCGACGAAGTCGTCGACCTCTCGCTCATCCGCAAACGAGAGCTGCCCTCGCCCCAGCGTCTTGATGTCGTCGATAGCCGCCATTGTCTTTCTCCTTGCGCGCCGTAACCACAAAGCTCACGAGGCATCAACCCGAAGATCACGAAGGATCAACCACGAAGATCACGAAGAGAATTCATGGGTTCTTCTTCGTGTCCTTCGTGTTCTTCGTGGTTAATCCTCCATGCTCTTCGTGGTTCTATTCTCTGCACGCGAAGCCCTCGTAGTCCGAACCTTCCTCTGCTTCCACCGTGTGAATCAGCGCGCGCAACCGCACCACCTCGCCGACGATGATCGTTCCCGGCAGATCGCCCGGCGGCAGTGCCGCATTCCCAATCTCACCAAGCGTGCCTGTCCACGTGCTTTCACTGGACGTCGACGCGCCAAAGACGATGGCCGCCGGCGAGGTCGGCGCCCAGCCATGAGCCATGAGCCGGCGCGCAATGTCATCGCGGTGCTGGATGCCCATGAGCACGACAATCGTCACATGCTGCGGCGGCGCCGCACCGAGCAGCTCGCCGTAGACCTCTGGATCATGGCCCGATACGAGCAGCACGCCTGACGCATAACCACGGTGGGTGACCGGAATGCCGGCCAGCGCCGGTGCGGCGGAGGCGCTCGTCACGCCGGGCACGACCTCCACGGGGATACCTGCGGCACGCAGCGCAACCGCCTCCTCCCCGCCGCGTCCCAGCACGAACGGATCGCCGCACTTGAGCCGCACGACACGCTTACCCTGCCGCGCTGCACGAATCATCAGCTCGTTGATGGTTCCTTGCTGGATGGAGGGTCGGCCGGCGCGCTTCCCGACCTGAAAGCGTTGGGCTCGAGGCGCAAGCGCGAGCGCTTCGGGCGACACCAACGCGTCGTAGAGCACCAGATCTGCTTCCTGAAGACAACGTGCGGCCTTGCGCGTGAGCAGCTCGGGATCGCCCGGCCCAGCACCAACGAGAAACACACATCCACGCATTACGAAATCCTTACCCCTACCTCGGGCTCGACCGCGCGCCCCGCCTGGCGCTGGCCCTGGCGCCCGGTAGACGCGGCAACGCCGCGGCCTCCCGGCAACGCGACCCGAATCGGCTCGTAGAGCCGGTTCAGCGCATCGAGCAGGAGCGGTCGGCGGGTTGGCATGGGCACGCGCTCGGCAAGCCACTTCGCACGCACGGCGCGCGCCAGCGATGCCCATGTGTCGAGCTCACGCGGCAGCAGGCCGTCCAGGCCCTCCCGCACCAGACCGGCCAACGCGGGCGCGTGGCCGCTCGTCGAGATTGCCACCGTCACGTCGCCCCGCCGAAGCACCCCACCCAGGTACGCCCCGGCATTCGGCGGATCGTCGACGGCATTGACGAACAGGTTGCGCGCCTCCGCCGCCTCCGCGACCGCGCGATTCACCGCGGGCGGCGCCGCGGCGACGATGAACCACTTGCCATTCAGATCCTGGGGCGCGAACGCGCGACGGATCAGGGTGACGTTGGGACCCGCGAGCCCCGAGCGGATCGCCGGCGCAACGACCGTCACTTCGGCACCCGCCTGCAGCAGGCCGTCCAGCTTGCTCTCCGCGACGGTGCCCCCGCCGACGAGCAACACTGGCCGGCCAGCCAGCTTGAGGAAGACCGGAAACAACCGAACGTCAGTGCTCACGCACATACCTCTTGGTCCTCATACCACCTGGCCCGCAAGGTAGGGCGCGTCAGCCTCCCGCGCCGTCACGGCCGCCTCGGCGAGGCGGCCCTACCCACAACGTCGGAGGCAGGCCCCTTCCCCCAGTCAGGGCGCCTGCCCCCGTCTCCGCGCGCTCCCGCGGACGAGCCCTCCCCAAAAGGATTCGTCCACATCACGCGGCGCAGATTCTTACCCGGTTACCTGCGCGAGCCGCCACACCGCGCGGTCGTGCAAGCCGCACTCGGTCTTCGACCGTCCGCGCCACCGTCCGGCGCGCTCGTTCTCCCCGGGGGCGACCGGACTCGTGCACGGCATGCACCCGATGCTCGGATAGCTCTCTTGGTGCAGCGGGTTCACTGGCACCTCGTGCGCTTCGATGTAGCTCCAGATCTCCTCTTTGGTCCAGCGCCCGAGCGGATTGACCTTCACGAGGCCGAACTTCGCGTCCCACTCCACCACGCGAGCCGTGCGGCGCTCAGGCGTCTGGTCGCGCCGGATCGCGCTGATCCACGCGTCGAACTTTTGGAGCTCGGCACGATGCGGCACCGTCTTGCGAATCGCGCAGCAGGCGTCCGGGTCGCGCGCCCACAAGGCGGCCCCGTGCGCTGCAGCTTGCTGCTCAACCGTGAGCGCTGGCCGTACGCCGCGAATCGTGACGCCGTAGCGCGTCTCCAGTGTGCGCCAGAGCGCGTAGGTCTGGGGGAACAGCAGGCCGGTATCGAGGGTGAACAGATCGATCGGAAGCCGGTTGGTGCCGATGATATCGACCAGCACGCATCCTTCGGCGCCAAAGCCCGTGGCCATCGTCAGCCGCGGCGCGAACTGGTCGCAAGCCCAACCGAGGATGTCGGCGGCGGACCAGTCTTCCAAACGGGTAGCGGCCTCTTCAAGCTGCTCGACACTCAGTGGTGCATTCACAACGTCTGTCATCACGCCACCTGTTCCACGATTCGCCGGCACCAGAAAAAACGCCCGAAAAAACAGAAAGGCCCGGGAGCTCGTTCACCTGAGCCCCCGGGCCTTTCGAAGCCCTTGCGTGTGGTGCGTCTCGTCTTTAGTGCACTTGTTCAGTCTGTACGCACAACCCGCAGCCCAAGGGGCCAATTCTGGCCATCCAACAACAACAGACGCAGTTGGGCTGCGCGATACGCATTGACATTACTCTACCACAAGATTCTATCTTCGCCTCGAGCACACCGAGTCTTTACTTTCAGTACGCTACAAGCCCCATGGACGCCAGGTCAAGCCGCAGTGTTGTCATAGTGCGACGCAATCGGGCTCTCTGGCAATTTGACGCCCGCCTTGTCGGCTGGGATCCCGCCCCATTTCTGCTCACTCGTAGCAAAGAGCGACAATCGGGTCGGTCTTCGTGGCGCGGGCGTGCTGGGAGATGGCTCGCGACCATGCCCACGGCGAAAAGCCGCAGCGGGACCGCCGCGAAGCTCAGCAGCTCGTTGGGCCGTATGGCAGTTCCCGTGTGCGTGCTGCATTAGTCGTCGAGCACGAACGTCACCATCATGTTCACCTGATACTCCGTGATGCGGCCCTCGTCACAGCGCACGTGCTGCTCTTTGATCCACGCGCCACGAATATGGCGCACCGTCTTGGCGGCTCGGTCGAGACCCTGCTGTATCGCGTCCTCGAAGCTCTTCGACGAGGTCGCGCTGATCTCGGACACCTTCGCAACCGACATTCTGGCTTCCTTCCACGCCTGGCGTTCGCGTCGCTACATGCAACCCGACGACCCGGCCGATGAGACCCCTCAGATCATCGATGGCGGTCCAACCTATGCGTGATCAGCTTTGTGTCAGCATACATCTGATTTGTGTGATCGGTACGTCTTCGACGGCTGAGCTGTGGCAGTCGTCGGCAGAGGAAACGAACGTGTTGCTCGTGCGGCTCACTCGCACCGGAGGGCGACGATCGGGTCGGTCTTCGTGGCGCGGCGCGCGGGGAGGTAGCTTGCGGCCATGCCCACGGCGAGAAGCAGCAGCGACACAGCCGCGAAGCTCAGCGGATCGTTGGGCCGTATGCCGATGTTCAAGCACGTTCTCCTCGCGAGCGGCGCCGTCCTAGCGGCCAGCTTGACTGCGGCATGCGGTGCTGGTCCCGGGCCTGGCGAGCGCGTGGATGGCGCGGCACGACGATCCGGTACGCCAGCCTCGTCTCCGCGCGAGAGGGGCGGTGACAGTGCGCGTCGGTCGCCTGACGCCGCGGATCGCGAAGCATTTCGCGCATGGTTCGTGCTGCTCGCAGATGCGCAGTTCTACCGGCCGACGACTGACGTGACCGATTGTGCGGGACTCGTGCGTCACGCCGCACGCGAGGCGCTGCGCCCGCACACCACGGAGTGGCTCCGACGCATGCGCCTTCCCATGACGCGCGTGTACCCCGAAGTCGTCAACCGTCCGGCGGCGCGTGATGGGATGGTGCCGATCTTTCGCGTGTCGGACGACGGCGATGTACGCCATGCCGAGTTCGCGGATGCGCAGACGATCGTGCGCGACAATGCCACGCGGGTCGGTCGCGATGTCGCCGCGCGGCGGCCAGGCGATCTGCTCGTCTTCTACCAGCCCCAGCAGGACGAGCCGTATCACCTGATGGTATTCGTGGGGCGGTCGGTCTTCGAAGAAGAAGGGAACGACTGGGTCGTCTACCACACAGGTCCGATTACCGAGGAAATAGACGAGGCCGCGCAAGGCGAAGCACGAAAAGTCCGGCTCGGCGATCTAATGCGTCATCCAGAGCCGCGGTGGCGGCCGCTCGCCGTCAACCCGCGGTTTCTCGGTGTGTATCGTCTGCGGTTACCATGAGGGCGCACTTCTTTATGACTCGTGCCGCGGCGATCCTCCTGTTCGTATCGTGTCTTGGCACGCCCGCGCTCGGCCAGGAAACCAAGCCGCAGCGACGCGCCGGCTTCTCATTGGCGAGCAGCGAGATCTTCAACACACGTGAGCGCGCGCAGGTGTGGCTGACGTTCCAGGAAGTGGACCACCTGGACTTTCGCATCTATCGCGTCAAGGACCCCATCGCGTTCTTCGAAGGTCTCCGGGACCCGCACGTGCTCGGGAGCCCCGAGCCGGTCGTTCCCCAAGAGGAGACCTGGCTCGAGCGGATCGCTCGATGGAAGGCTGCCCGCCGGCAAGAGCTCCGCGACTTCCTGCGCCGGCAGGTGAGCCTCGAGCAGCGGCAGGCGCGCCGTGCGCGCCTCGACCGTGCCGCCGTGCAGCAGCGCCAGGTCCTCAGCTACAACGCCTTTGCCCAGGTCCCGCTGCTCAATCGGGAGCGACTGGTGGCATCGTGGCGCGAGCAGTTGCCCCCCGTCCGCGAGGCAGAGTACCGGCACTTGCCTCTCGACCTTCCAGGCGCCGGTGTGTACGTCGTCGAAGCCGTCAATCCGCCGCTTCGCGCGTACACGATCGTGCTCGTCTCCGACATCGGCCTCGTCACCAAAGCGGCGCCCGGCCGCTTTCTCACGTATGCCGTCAACCGCTTCACGGGCGAGCCGGTGCCCGATTGCCGCGTGCGGTTGCTCGCCGGCCAAAAGCCGATCGCCGAAGGCGCGTCGAATGCAGACGGCCTCTTCACGGCCAGCGTCGGTCAGATCGCCTCTGACCAGGTCGTCGCGGTGGCGCACTGCGGCAGCCAGGCCGTGGCCACCGATCCCTATGCCTGGAACTTCAGAGCGCCCGCAGCGGAGCCGGTGGCCTACGTCTACACAGACCGCCCCATCTACCGCCCTGGCCACGAGGTGCACCTGAAAGCCATCCTCCGCTCGCGGGAGGGAAGCCAGCTGCAGCCGTTCGGGTCGCCGGAGGTGGAGCTGCGCGTGAAAGATGCGCGCGACAAGGTGCTGTTGCGGAGCACGCGGCGCGTCGACGCGTTTGGCGCCATCGCGGCCGACCTCACACTGCCACCCTCCGCCGCTTTGGGCTACTACACCATCGCCATGACGAGCGGTGGCGAGGAAACCTATCTCGGGTCGTTCGAGGTTCAGGAGTATCGCAAGCCCGAGCTCGAGGTGACCGTCGACTCGTCTGCGAGATTCGCGCGACAGGGCACGCGCGTGCGTGCCACGGTCCGCGCGCGATATTACTTCGGTCAACCCGTCAGCGGCGCGCCGGTCAAGATCGTTCTTCACAAATCGTTCTACAGCTCCCCGCTCCAGTGGGTGGACTCGGCAGACGAGGCCGATGAGGAGGGCGGGCCGGTTTACGGCTACGGTGGCGAGCAGATCTTTGCCACGACCGCCAAGCTCGATGCCCGCGGAGAGGCGACCGTGGAGGTCCCACTTGCCGTGGACGACCAAGCCAGTGATTACACGGCAACGATTGAAGCGCGCGTCACCGATCAGAGCGCGCAGGAAGTCTCGGGGGCCGGGCGCACGGTTGCCACCTACGGCGATTTTCTCATTGCGGCCACGGCCGGCCGTTTCGTCTTCCGTCCCGGAACGCCCGCGTCGCTCAGGCTTCGGGTCGTCGACTATGCAGGTCAACCCCAGGTGAATCTTCCGGTGAACGTCTGGCTCGCACGCCATTGGTATACCTATGATGACGCCGCCGGACGTAGCGAGGAGCGCGAGGAGGTGATGGCTCAGGGGGTTGTGTCCACGGACGCCTCGGGGCGGGCGGTGTGGAACACCAGGGTCCCCGCTGAAGGTGGGAGCTATCGTCTCTACGCAAGCGCGCGCTCGGGCGATCGGATCGTCAAGAGCAGCACCTGGCTGTGGGTCCCGACGACCGGAGAAGAGAGCACGTGGGATCGCGAGCAACAGCTCGAGCTGATTCCCGACCGTAAGAGCTATCAACCGGGGGATACCGCACGATTCGTCATCCGTGGCGCTGATGCCACCGGACCGATGCTCGTGACCAAGGAAGGGCGGACGATTACGTGGCATCGAGTCTCGCGGCTGCCGGCCGGCGCGCTGCTGGAGGTCCCGATCGAAGAGCTGGATCTGGGTAACACGTGGGTCAACATGGTGTTCCTCAAGGATGATCGCGTGTACCAGGCGGAGCGGCGTGTCGACGTGCCACCCGTGACGCGTGGGCTCCAGGTGACGGTCACCGCTCGAGCGGCACTCTCGAAGCCGCGGGAGCCTGGCGTCTTCACCATTCGAACGCTCGATAGCTCCGGCAATCCGGTGCCAGCGCAGGTGAGCGTTGGCGTCGTGGACGAGGCCGTCTACGGAGTCAAGCCGGATACGACGCCGGATCCGCTGCGCGTGTTCTATCGCAACGAGTACAGCCGGGTCGGCACGCAGTTCTCCCGCAACTATTCGTTCATCGGCTATGCCGGGACGCGGACGCTGAAGCTCGCGACGAGACGTCGGCCGCTGACACTCGCCGACTTCAAAGCGGAGCGCCCCGAGCGCCCCTTCGTTCGCAAGCAGTTTCCGGACGCCATCTACTGGGTGGCCGACCTGATGACAGACGATACGGGAACGGCCACCGTGCAGGTCGACTACCCCGACTCGCTCACGACCTGGCGAGTGACGGCGCGTGCGATCACGACGGATACACGGGCGGGCACCGCGGTGGCGCGCGCCACGACCACCAAGGACGTCATCCTTCGGATCGTGCCACCGCGCTTCCTGACAGAAGGCGACCGCGTGCGAGTGCCGACCGTCGCACACAGTTATCTCGAGGGGGCCACCAAGGTCAATGTGTCGCTCCAAACGAAGGGCCTTGCCAGAGACGAGGGCTTTGTCGACACGCAGAGCTCCATTCTCAATCAAGGGGGAGCACAGCGCCACTCGTGGCCGCTCGTCGCCCAGCGGCCTGGAAATGCCACCCTCCTTGGATCGGCGCTGACCGCCGGACCAGACTCCGACAACGTCGAGCTCACGCTGCCCGTCCTCCCCTACGGGCTTGCACGGGAAGAGGGCGTCTCCGGGTTGCTTCACGCAGAGACGGCCGACCGTGTGTCGCTCGCGGTCCCGGATCGTGCCAATCCCGCCGCGCGGCAGATTCGGGTGACCCTGGCTCCATCACTGGCGGGCGCGATGCTCGGCGCCCTCGATTATCTGGTGAGCTACCCGTACGCGTGCACCGAGCAAACCGTCTCGAGCTTCGTGCCGAACCTGTTGGTCTTGCGTACCCTCACGGATCTGCAGATCGCGCCAACGGAACGAGCCGAGCTCGTCGACCGCAGGTCAGCCGAGGGGCTGAAACGGCTGGTCGACCTGCAAAATGACGAGGGCGGCTGGGGCTGGTGGAAGACGGCGGAGAGCGATCCGTTCATGACGGCCTACGCGCTCTGGGCGTTGATCGAAGCGCGGCGCTCCGGGCTCGCGGTCGATCAATCACGACTGCAGCGTGCGGCGGACGCGCTCGCTGCCCTGTACGCCGCGTATCCGCGCGCCGTGCCAGAGTTGAAGGCGTACGCAACGTATGTCCTCGCCCTCGGGCGCGGGGAGGGCCTCGAGGCGGCGGCATTCGACCAGCGCGCCGCGCTCGAGACGCTCTGGGCGGCTCGCGGCCGTATGAGCGCTTACGGGCGTGCGCTCCTCCTCCTTGCGCTCGATCTTGCCAAGGACCGACGCGCGTCGACACTCGCGCGAGAGCTGCTGGACACCGCGATCACCAAAGGCGGGCTCACGTGGTGGACGACCGAGGGTGATCCCCTGCTCGGCGATTCCTGGATCGATACCTCTGTCGAGGCCACCGCTTGGGCTGTGCGCGCGCTGGCCCCGCACGCGCCAAAGGATCCGACCCTCGAGCGCGCGGTGCGATTTCTCCTGGCGAGCCGGACCGGCGGGTATTGGCTTTCCACCAAGCAAACCGCGATGGTGCTGTACGGGCTCCTCGACTATATGCGGGCGCGCCGTGAACAGCCGAGCACGTACAGCGTGGACGTGATGGTCAACGGTCAGCGTGCTGGTCAGCACACGTTCACGCCGTCTGATTGGACGAGTCCGGATCCGATCGTTGTCACAGCGCCGGCGCAGGAGGGAGCAAACGACATCCGCCTCGTGAGGAAGGGCGATGGCGCGCTGTATTGGTCGGCGGCCGCTCACTACTACGACACCGCGGAAGGACTGCCGGCGACGGGAACCCGCAAGCTCGCCATCAGCCGGCAGTACTCTCTGCTAGCGGCCTCCTCGTCTGACGGCAAGATCGTCTACCGGCGCCAGCCGTTTCGCGGTGTCGCCAAGCCTGGAGATCTCGTGCTCGTGCGGCTCGTGGTCGCAGGATCCCGCGACTGGCGGCACCTGATGATCGAGGACCCGCTGCCAGCCGGCGCGGAGGCCGTGGCAAATCCAGAGCGCTACACGCTGGAGCCCGCCGATGAAGACGAGGGGCGATACGACTGGTTCGTTGGATATCGGGAGCTGCGCGACACGCACGTTGCGGCGTTTCTCGAGCAGCTCCACGATGGGCGTCAAGAGTTGACGTATCTGCTCAGGGTCGTCACGCCCGGTGAGTTTCGATCGATGCCTGCCAGGGTCGCGCCGATGTACCAGCCAGGCCTCTTTGCATCGACCACGGCCGCGCGGGTGACGGTGGCTGAGGCAGACGAAACGCCGGAGGCTGCGGCAAAGGGCGGGGGGAATTAGGGATCAAGGGATCAAGGAATCAAGGGATCGAGGGTGGAGACTTGCTCAAACGGGGGTGTAGACAAGGTTTTACGGGTGCTCGGCCACGGGCCGGAAAGGCCCGAGCTACATATGCCTGAAGAGCCCCCCTTGATCCCTTGAGCCCTTGAGCCCTTGAGCCCTTGATCCCTTGATCCCTTGATCCCTTGAGCCCTTGAGCCCTTGAGCCCTTGTGCAAACAACCTGAGGCGTTGAAACCTGTGATTCCTGCGCTGACCAAGATGACGCTCGCAATTGCGGTCGGCCACGCCCTGGCGGCAGCCTGCTACTGGTGGCTGCTCCAAACGCCGGAGTCCACGGTCTTCCTGCTCCTCGTCTCGGCCTCCGCCGCCATCCTCGCCCTCGCACTGCTGGCAATCTCGGCAGGCACCGCGCTCCACTGGCAGCGGGAAGGCACCCGCCTGACGGAGGCGTTGCGTCGAAGCGCCACGGTTCTTCCAGCGTTCGCCGTTGCGCTGTTGCTTCTCGGACTGATGATGCTCCTCACGCGGTATGGCGACGTGTGGTGGAACACTCACCGCGGTGAAATCGACGCGTGGTTCATCACAACCTTCGGCCTAGCCGATGTCGGATGGCTGCATCGCGGCTTCTTTCTGTTCACGCGGTTCGTCCGGTGGGTGGTGGCACCATCGATTGCCGCGGGTCTGCTCGCGGCGGGCAGCGCCGAGGGCGCGCGCAGCTTGGGCCATCTCCGGTGGCTCTGGCAGGCGTGCGGCCCAGGGAGGCTGCTGTTCGCCCTTGCCGTGCTGGCCGTTCTCGTGTGGCTCCCCTGGCGCGCGATCCACTGGCGGCCGCCCGGCCTCCCTCCCAATTGGATTGAGCTGGCGTTCATCGGAACGAAGCTGGCGCTCTTCTACCTGCTCGTTTGCCTCGCCTGGGCTCTCTTGCTCCTTCGCGCGGCACGCGCCTGAAAAAGGAACCGGGTACCTTTTCGGTCGCGAAAAGGTACCCGGTTCCTTTTTCTCGCGATGTACACTCCGCATCGGGATCGCACACTGCCCGCTGCGCTCGGACGGAGGTTCCTATGCTCGATTCGTTGATCCGCAACTTCTCTTGCCCGATTGCGCGCCCCGCCGCCCGCTCCACGAGGTGGGGGCGGGCAGCGGTCGGGACGCTCGCCGTGACCCTGGCAGCGCACGTCGCGCTCGCACAGCCGGCGCAGGATGAACCGCGAGGTGCCCCGCCATCCATCGCGGAGAAGACCGCTGGCATGAAGAAGCTCGACGGCTTCATCCCGCTCTACTGGGACGAGCGGGCAGGCCAAATCTGGATGGAGATCTCCCGGCTCGACGTCGAGATGCTGCACTCGGCCGGCTTCGGCTCCGGCCTCGGCTCCAACGACATTGGCCTCGACCGCGGTCAGCTCGCTGGCTCGCGCATCGTCCTGTTCGAGCGCGTTGGGCCGAAGGTGCTGATGGTGCAGCCGAACTACCAATTCCGGGCGTCGAGCGACAACGCCGCCGAGGTGCGCGCGGTGAGAGACGCCTTCGCGCGATCAGTGCTCTGGGGCTTCACGGTTGGCGCCGAATCGGACGGGCGCGTGTTGGTGGACGCCACCGAGTGGCTGGTGCGTGACGGGTTGAGCCTGGCGCGACGTCTGCGCCCCGGTACCTACCGCTTCGACGAGACGCGGAGCGCCGTATACCTGCCTGGCACGTTCGGCTTTCCGAAGAACACCGAGATCGAGGCGGAGCTGACCTTCGTGCAGGAGCGGCAGGAAGGTGCTCCGGAAGGGGGCCCAGCGCCAGGCCCGGGAGCAGATTTCGCGGGTGGTGGCTTCTTCGAAGGGGTCGCCGACGTCGCGGCGACGGACGAGGCGGCCAGCATTCGCGTTCACCACTCGTTCATCGAGCTGCCTGATGGGAGCTACGAGCCGCGCCGCCACGACCCGCGCGCCGGCTACAGCCCCGTCCGGTTTCAAGACTACGCTGCGCCTCTCGGCGAGCCCATGGACGTGCGGTTCATCCGGCGGCACCGCTTGGCCAAAGTGGACGCAACGGCGAAGGTGAGCGATCCGGTGGAGCCGATTGTCTACTACCTCGACCCCGGCGTGCCAGAGCCGATTCGCTCCGCGCTTCTCGAGGGTGCGCGCTGGTGGAACCAGGCGTTCGAGGCAGCGGGCTACCGCGACGCGTTCCGCGTGGAGATGCTGCCGGAGGATGCGCATCCGCTCGACGCGCGCTACAACGTGATCAACTGGGTGCACCGATCGACACGCGGTTGGAGCACAGGTGCATCGATTACCGATCCGCGCACGGGCGAGATCATCAAGGGCGTCGTGACGCTCGGCTCATTGCGCGTGCGCCAGGATTATCTGCTCGCCGAAGGCCTGCTCTCCCCGTACAAGGAGGGAACCGAGACACCGCCCGCGCTTAGCGAGTGGGCGCTCGCCCGGATCCGCCAGCTCTCGGCACACGAGGTTGGCCACACGCTTGGCCTTGCGCACAACTACTACAACAGCCGGGCCGGTCGTATCTCGGTCATGGACTACCCGCACCCGCTCGTCACACTCGGGTCCGACGGCTCCCTCGACTCCTCGAGTGTCTACGCGCACGACATCGGCGAGTGGGACAACGCTGCGATTGCGTACGGCTATCAAGACTTCGCGCCAGGCACCAACGAAGAGACAGAGCTGGCGTCGATCCTGGACGAAGCCTGGAAGCAGGACGTTCGCTTCCTGACCAATCAGGACACCGGCAACACGCCGCAAGCCGATCAATGGGCGAACGGCACCGACCAGGCAGCGGAGCTGACGCGCATGCTCGAGGTGCGGCGCGTCGCCCTCGCGCAGTTCGGCGAGCAGTCCATCAAGCACGGCAGACCGATGGCCACCATGGAGGAGGTGCTCGTCCCGCTGTTCTTGCACCACCGCTACCAGGTCGAGGCGGCGGCGTCGACGCTCGGCGGCCTCGAGTACGAGTACGCCACGCGCGGCGATGGTCGCCCGCCGACCCAGCGCGTGCCCGCCGCTCAGCAACGTGCCGCGCTCGACGCCCTCGTTACAACGATACAAGCGGCGAACCTCCGCGTCCCGCAGGCGATCGTCGAGTCGCTGCCGCCGCGGCCCATGGGGTACGGGCCGCATCGGGAGCTCTTCCCACGACACACGGGTGGCGCGTTCGATGCGATCACACCGGCGGTGGTTGCCGCCGACCTCACCATCTCGAACGTCCTCGACGCCGAGCGGGCCGCTCGGCTGGTTCAGCAACACGCGCTGGACCCGTCGCTTCCCGGCCTGGGCGACGTGATCGACGGGCTCGTCGAAGGGAGCTTCCGCGCGGAGGTCTCGACGCCGTACGACGCGCAGATCAAATGGGCGGTCGAGCGGGTGCTGGCCGAGCGGTTGATGGATCTGGCAGCGGGGGCACGAATGGCGCAGGTGCGGGCAGTCGCCACGGACCGGCTGCGACAGCTGGTCGCGACCGCGCCTCGCGAGTCCGGCGAGACAACGAACGACACGGAGGGGGCGGAGCCGGCGCGGAGCTTGCTCGCGGCCGACATCACGCGATTCTTGGAGCGTCCAGCGGCACCCGTCGAGGAGCGACCAGCCGCTCCCGTTGCTCCACCCGGGGCACCGATCGGTGATCCAGGGCCGGACTGGCTTCCGCCGACGGAGGCGTGCGGCTGGGAGTAGATGGACGCGAAGTGGCTCTATCCGATTTCACAGAACTGGCCCTTGTCGGCCATGAGCGCGGGGGACACAATCGACCCGAGAACGGACGCTTCGATGAAGGGCCGCTACCAAGGAGGTAGGACGCGTTCACCGAACGCGCCGTGGCGGGTGTTCGCTGAAATGTCGCTGCTGCTGCTTTGCGCGGCCCTCGTCTCTGGTCTCGCGTCGGTACAGGTGGGACCGCGAGACGGCCCTCCCGCGCCGCCTTCGCCGTCCTCGTCGCGGCCCCTGAGCGACGAGCGAAGGGTACGATCGTCGTTCGCGGACATCGAGCTGGCGCCGATCGAGACGCGGTCGGACGGGACCCTCGCCTTGCGCCTGTCGGTGCGTCTCCGCGCTGGCGTCCACATCCTCGCACCTGGCCAGCGTGGCTACTACCCGCTCTCGATCTCGTTTCCCGAGAAGTCACCGGTCCAGGCCGGACGGCTGGAGCTGCCAACGCCGGAGCCACACGTCTTCACGCTGACGGGTGAGCGGTTTCTCGTGTATCGCGGAACGTTCCCCGTGACCCAGCACGTGACCGTGTCATCCGACACACGTCCTCGCCGGCTGGCCCGCATTCCTGCGCTGCTGCGTTATCAAGCCTGCGACGACCGCGTGTGCTTCAAGCCACAAACGGTGGAGCTGGTCTGGACCGCAGAACGACCAAGAGAGGAACGGAGGTGATTTATGAAGTCCCGGAGTCTCGTCGTGTTCAGCGTCCTGACCCTCCTGCCCTTCGCCGCCTGCCTGCTGGCGGTTCACGTGGAGGCCAAAGAGGAGAGCAGCACCGCGGGCAGACCAGTGCTCATCGAGCTGTTCACGTCCGAGGGGTGCTCGAGCTGCCCGCCTGCGGACCAGCTGCTCGCCACGCTGCTGGCGGAGCAGCCCGTTCCCAAGGTGCAGATCATCCCGCTCGCCTTCCATGTGGACTACTGGAACGACCTGGGATGGCGTGACCGGTTCTCCTCGTCTGCACACTCGCGCCGGCAGAGCACGTATGCGGAGAAATTGGAGCTCGAGGGGCCGTATACACCGCAGCTCGTCGTTGACGGCGTCACACAGACAGTCGGCCACGATCGGAACGCTGCCTTACAACTCATTCACGAGTCGGCGGCGGCACCGAAAGTGGACGTCACGCTCGACGTGGCTGCTGATCGCTCGCGTGGGGATCGCGCGTCGGTCGAGATCGAGGTCGCCGCTCCAGGCGGTCACGTGGAAAAGAGCGACGTGCTGTTGGCCGTGACCGAAGACGGCTTGGTGACCAACGTCGAGCGGGGTGAGAACGCGACGCGTCGTCTGTCGCACGTGGCTGTCGTTCGCTCGTTCGATCGCGTCGGATCGTTCGACGGGAAGAAGGCATTCACCAAGAGCCGCCGAATCGATCTCGATCGAGACTGGCAGCGCGAGGCGCTCAAGGTCATTCTCGTCGTCCAGGAGAAGGATTCAGGGCGCGTCATTGGTCTCGCGGCGCGTCAGCTCTCAACGCCAGCCTCATAGGAGGACCGCGAACATCGACATCGCACGAGTCGGCCGGTCGTTTGTCGCCGTCGCCCTGATGGCCTTTGGCGTCGAGCACGCCGTCTATGGCGATTTCATTACCGGCAGGGCGCCCGCGTGGCCCGCCATGCTGCCCGGGCAGCTCGCGTGGGCGTAATCTTCATGATCATCTGCGGGATCGAGCATTTCGTGCTCGTCGAGTTCGTGCACACCCTGGTGCCCGCTTGGATTCCTGGGCCGTTCTTCTGGACCTACTTCGCGGGCATCGCCCTCATCGCTGGAGGCGCCGGGCTCCTTGTCGAGAAGACACGGCGATTGGCCGCGACGCTCTCGGGCATCATGATCTTCATCTGGGTCATCGTGCTGCACATCCCGAGAGCAGTCACGTCGGCCGGCGATGGCAACGAGTGGACCGCCGTCGTCGAAGCCCTCGCGATGAGTGGAATCGCCTTCGTCTTGGCAGGGTCTACGACGGCCCGCCGCCTGAACGACGCGCCGTGAGTTGCCGATTCGCCTGCGGACGCCTCGGCGAGGCGTCCCTACCGCTGCGATGGTAGGGCGCGCTCGCCGAGCGCGCCGCGCAGGTCCAGCCGAAGTAATATGGGGTCGTGACCTCCCATAAGTCGACGTTGTCTCCGGAAGCTCGCCAACAAATGAAGCGGTGGCTCGACAACTGGAAGCGCGTTGGGCCGATCCTCGAGGCTGAGCGCTGGGAGCACCTCGCCACCATGACCGACGAAGAAGCACAGCGCGTTTCAGGCTACGTCCTGGATCTCTGGCGCCCGGATTGGGAGGGTGATCAAGGCGAAGAGCTCCTGCTCCATCAGCGCGTCTTCACCCGCGCGCGTGAGCGCGGATCCAGACGATGAACGCCAACCACCTCGTGAGAGCCGCTGCGGAAGTGCTCGCATGCCTCGGCGCGGCCGGTGTTCCGGCCTGCATAATCGGCGCACTCGCGGTGCATCGCTGGGGTGAGGCACTTCGATGCACAGTTCGGCAATACCGAGGGCGGCGTGACCAACTTGAGCTTGAAGTCTGGAACGAACCAGCTGCACGGCACCGCGTACTTCACCAAGATGCCGGCCGATCTGTTCGCCAACGATTTCTTCGCCAACGCCAACGACATTCCTCTGCCCGACTTCTCCTACAACCGCTGGGGTGGGACAGCGGGCGGTCCGATCCTGCGGCAGCGGACCTTCTTCATGTACGGCTACGAAGGCATCGATGAGGCACGGCCACGCAACAACGGCACTCCGACGGTCCCGACCGAGAAGATGCGCAATGGCGACTTCTCGGAGCTCCTCGCGCTCGGACCGGAATATCAGATCTACAACCCCTTCACGAGACGAGCGGTTGGCGATGGACGGTACGAACAGGACCCCTTTCCCGGCAACATCATCCCGCCAGCGCTCATCAACCCAGTCGCACAAGAGATCCTTGGCTACGTCGCCGCGCCCAGGACCGCAGGCAATCCGGACGGCACGAACAACTTTCAGCGGCCCGAGCTGAAGGAGAACACGGCGTACGGCACGCACACGATCCGCATCGACCACGTGGCGACCGACAAGCAGCGCATGTACGGACGCGTGAGCTGGTACGACCGCGACAGCGACTACAACAACTACTTCGACACCATCGCGACGGGCCAGGAGTTTGGGTTCGCCTCGCGGCAGGTTGCGCTGGACCACGTCTACGCCTTCAATGGGACCACGGTGCTGAACGTGAGGTACGGCTACGACCGGTTCATCCGCAGCAGCGACTCGAACTCCGGCAACCACGGTTTCGACTTGGCGACCCTCGGCTTCCCCGCCGACTACAACAACGCCATTCCAGCGGACATCCGGCGCTTTCCGCGCATCGACATCGAGGGATATCAGAGCACGGCCGTGGGCGGCTTCGACCGGCCAACCGAGACGCAATCGTTCATCGCCACGCTGAACAAGTCAGCGGGGACCCATTCCCTCCGGACGGGCATGGAGTTTCGGCGCTACCGCGAGACGCAGACGTTCTTCGGCAACGATCAAACCGGTGAGTTCAACTTCGACTCGACGTGGACCCTCGGGCCGCTCGACAACTCGCCGTCGTCGCCCGGTGAGCTCGGCCAGTCGTTCGCGTCGTTCCTGCTCGGGCTACCGAGCTCCGGCTGGGTGAACCGCGCCGCGAGCTACGACGAGCGGTCGCAAACGTGGGGCTTCTTTGTACAGGACGACTGGCGCGTCGGCCCCCGCCTGACGCTCAATCTCGGCCTGCGCTACGAATTCGAGACGCCGATGGTCGAGGCCGAGAATCGCAGTGTTCGCGGCTTCGATGCGACTGCTGTTCAGCCGATCGAGGCGGCGGCGCGCGCAGCGTATGTGCGCAATCCGACGCTGGAGATCTCCCCCGATCAGTTCGACGTCCGCGGCGGCCTCCTCTTTGCGGGCGTGGACGGGCAGCCGCGCGGGCTTTACGAGACGCCCAAGAACCACGTCATGCCACGCCTCGGCTTTGCCTACCAGCTCGATGAGGAGACCGTCCTGCGCGGCGGCTACGGCATGTTCTACGGCTTTCTGGGCCAGCGCCGCGGCGACGTGATTCAGAGCGGCTTCAGCCAGAGGACGAACCTCGTGCCGACCCTCGACAACGGTCTGACGTTCGTCGAGACGCTGTCGAACCCGTTCCAGAACAGCATCCAGGAGCCGCTTGGTGCGGCGGAGGGCATCGAGACTTTCCTCGGGCAGAACATCTCCTTCTTCGATCCGGAGCCGCGCTCGCCCCGCATGCAGCGCTGGCAGATCGGCATCCAGCGCGAGCTCCCCGGAGGCTGGGTCGGAGAAGTCGCCTACGTCGGCAACCACGGAACAGATCTCGAAACGTCGGCCGACACCTGCTGCAGGCGTAACCTCAACGCGATCCCCCAGCAGTATTTGAGCACGAGCCGGGTCCGCGATCAGGCGACGATCGACTACCTGACCGAGCAGGTCCCCAATCCGTTCTTCGGCCTGCTGCCGGAGACGGCCATCGGAGCGCTGCGCGGCGAGACCATCGCTCGCGAGCGGCTGCTTCGGCCCTTCCCGCAGTTTGGTGATGTGATCACGACGACCAACCTCGGCTCGTCCTGGTATCACGCACTGCAACTCCGCCTCAACCGCCGCTTCGCGGCCGGCTACACCCTCGAGGGGAGCTATACGTTCTCGCGCTTCACCGAGCAAGTGGAGTTCCTGAATGCGGACGACCCGCAGCCGAGCGAGTTCATCGGCGTCCACGATGTCCCACATCGACTCACGCTGAACGGCATCTGGGAGCTCCCGTTTGGCGAGGGCCGCCGGTTTGGGGCACAGGCGAGCCGCGCTGTGTCGACGCTCACCAGCGGTTGGCAGGTCTCTGGCATCTACACCTATCAACAAGGCCGCCCCCTCCAGAACTGGGGCAACATCATCTTCACCGGCGACCCCGAGGACATCGCGTTGTCTTCGAGCGAGCGGTCGGTCGAGCGCTGGTTCAACACGGAGGCTGGATTCAATCGCGCCAGCGGCGAGCAGCTCGCCTCGAACGTTCGCACGTTCCCGCTCCGGTTCGACTTCCTGCGGAGGCCCGCGATCAACAACCTCGACCTCTCGCTCGTCAAGAACACACGAATCATCGGCGACAAGTCCTTGCAGATCAGGCTGGAAGCGCTGAACGCGCTCAACCATCCGTTGTTCCCTGCGCCCAATATCAGTCCGACGGCAGCGGCGTTCGGCTCGGCGGTGGCGTCGACCCAGGACAACTATTCGCGGAGGGTCCAGGTGATGGTGAAGTTCCTCTTCTAGCGAGCCGCGCCCTACCATCGCGCACGTAGAGACGCCTCGCCGAGGCCTCCGGTTCGCGGCGCGGGAGGCTGACGCGCCCTACCATGGCGCCGGTAGGGACGCCTCGCCGAGGCGTCCGTTCGGGCCGTGATAGATTGACGCCCATGAGTGTGACACGCCGTCAAGCTATCGCCGGGATCTTCGCCGCTTCCGGCATCATGGTCACGACGGACGAACAACTCGTCCGCGCCCAGCAAACGCTGAAGGACGCGCCTATTCCGGCCAAGGACGCGCTGAAGGTCACGAAGCTGGAGACCTTCCTGGTCAAGCCGCGCTGGCTGTTCCTCAAGATCCACACCAACGCGGGCATCGTCGGCCTCGGTGAGCCGATCACGGAGGGGCGCGCCGTGACGTGCGCGGCCGCCGTCAAAGAGGTCGAGGCCTATCTGGCCGGCAAGGACCCGCGCGCTGTACAGCACCATTGGCAAGCCATCTATCGCCACGCGTTCTACCGCGGCGGCCCGATTCTCACGAGCGCGCTGTCCGGCATCGACCAGGCCCTCTGGGACATCAAGGGCAAGGCGCTTGGCATTCCGGTCTACGAGTTCTTCGGCGGACCGACCCGACATCGGGTCCGCGTGTATGCCCATGCCAGATCCCCAGAGCAGATGACGCAGGCCATCGGACAGGGGTTCACGGCTTTCAAGACCGGCCCCGCCAGCCGGCGCCGCGGCACCTCCGGCCGCATCTGGAACCGCTACATGGAGACGCCGGCGGAGGTGGACTACGCTGCCGAGCAGTTCGCCGAGCTGCGCAAGACCGTCGGCGACGATGTGGACATCGGCATCGACTTCCACGGCCGTATCTCTCCAGCCCTCGCGAAGGTGTTGATCGAAAAGCTCGAGCCGTACAGCCCGATGTTCATCGAAGAGCCCTGCCAGGCGCAGAATCACGACGTCATGGCGGAGATCGCGCGCGGCACGTACCTGCCGATTGCGACTGGCGAGCGCGTCTTCACGAAGTGGGGCTTCCGCGAGGTCCTCGAGAAGAAGGCGGCCACGATTCTCCAACCAGATCTGAGCCACGCCGGCGGCATCAGCGAGGTGCGGATCATCGCGGGCATGGCCGAGGCGTATTACGCCGCGATTGCCCCGCACAATCCGCTGGGGCCGATCTCACTGGCGTCCGGCGTTCAATTGGCGGCGTCGATCAACAACTTCCTCATCCAGGAACAGGTCTCACTGGGCGAGGGTTACCTGACGAAGCCGTTTACCGTGCGGGAAGGCTATCTCGATCTGCCGACCGGTCCTGGTCTCGGGGTCGAGCTCGACGAGAACGCGATGGCCGACAAGATCGGCCATGACTGGCGCAACCCCGAGAGCTACGACGAAGACGATGGCTCCGTCGTGGATTGGTAGGGCGCGGCCTCAGTGGTCCGGTGCATAAATACGGCCACGCACCGAGGGCGCCGAGGCGCCCGGCCCGCAAGGCGCGAGGAGGAAGAATACCGGGAGTTACGGCGTCGGGCCCGAATAGTGCATGATGAGCGGCGGAGGTACTCTTGATGCACCGCGTTGCGCCGTTGGTCGTGTCCGTCGCTGTTCTCGTTTGTGTGTCGCCCGCCTTCGCACAGCCCGATCCGGAACCCGCCGACGAGTTGGCAGAGCTGAGGCAGTTGGTGCGGAGTCAGCGTGCGACTTCACATCGGTTCGACGCTCTGGAGAAGAAAATCGACGACGTGCTGTGGCACTTCCGCCTCGGAGAGGTTGCCGCCATCGACAAGGTGCGGCTCACCAGCGCCCCGGTGCGGATGGACAATCCCACCGGCCAGGGTGCGGGCAACCCGCTCATCATCTACGCGTACACGTTCGTGCCGAAGTCGCTCGACGCTTCGTCCAAGGCGCCTCTCCTCGTCTTCGTTCACGGCGGCGTGCACGGCGACTTCGACACCGGCAACGCCCACATAGTCCGCGAGCTGATCGATCAGGGCTACATCGTGGTCGCACCAGAGTATCGCGGAAGCACGGGGTACGGCGGCGGCTTCTACGATCAGATTGACTATGGTGGAACCGAGATCGACGACACCTACGCGGCGCGCAACTGGGCGGTGGAGAATCTGACCCAGGCCGACCCGACGCGCGTCGGAATTCTCGGCTGGAGCCATGGCGGCTTCCACACGTTGTTCAACGTCTTTCGGTGGCCCTCGGCCTATCAAGTCGCCTACGCCGGCGTGCCGGTGAGCGACCTCGTTCAGCGCATGGGGTACAAGTCACAACGCTATCGCGACCTCTTTGCTGGGTTCATCGGCAAAGAGGCGGTCGATAACCCGATGGAGTACCGAAAGCGGTCGCCCGTCTATCACGTCGACAAGCTCCAGACGCCCCTTCTGCTTCACACGAACTCGAACGACGAGGATGTGAACGTCATGGAGGTCGCGCACCTGATCGCGGCGCTGAAGGCGGCAGGCAAGTCGTTCGAGTCGAAGGTGTACGAGGACGCGCCGGGGGGGCATGCGTTCAACCGCCTCGACACGAAGCTGGCACGCGAGTCACGTGCGGAGGTCTATGCGTTTCTCGCAAAGTACCTGTCGCCCGGGCGCTGAGGGCCTGTCAGGGAATAAGTGTGCCGTTCTGGGTGTCGAGGCGCCCGTCTGGCAAGGCGCGAGGAGTGTGCGCATACCGGGAGTATGTAAGCGACGAGCAACGCTGCCAGACGGGATGCATCGGCAGCCAGAATGGTGCACTTATTCCCTGACAGGCCCTAAGAGGTTCAGCGCTCAGTCGAGTCGTTTGACGAAGATGTTCGCGAGCTCCATGGCCGCCTCACCTGATTGAATGAGGAAGGGGCCACGCTCAGGGACACCCGGCTGCTCGACATTGTCCACGAGTGTGTGCCCGTCCACATCCACCGTGAGGCGTTGTCCCTTCATGGTGACCAGCGCGCGATGCCAGGCGCCGCGGTCGCCACTTGGCAGCGGTCGCGGCACGACGGCGACGCGTGCCCCTCGAGGTGGAGACCAACCCTCGCCGGGCGCCAACGCCCGCATCACGTCAGGCCCGCGCTCGCTGGTGTACCGCCAGTCCACCATGAGGACGATGTCGCCGTACTCCTCCTCGCTCCAGAGGGCCCCGGACGCTGCGCCATTCGCTCCCGCGTACACGATCGTCCAATCCTTCGCGTACCAAGCCGAGCGGGTGCGCGCGACCGGGCGCCATCCGCTCAAGTCCTTACCGTTGTAGAGTGAAACGAAACCCTCGTCTGGTCGAGCGACCTCATCAGGTTTCAGTCCGCTCGAGGCCGGCAGCTCCTTGATCCGGACGTTCCGGAATAGCGCAAGCGACCCTTCCGATTCGAGGGCGATGTAGCCCTTCCGCGGCGTGATGTCGTAGCCGCCAGACACCTCCTTGCCGTTGACGGCCAGTTTGACGGTTCCGTTGTTCGCGGTGATGCGGTAGTGATTCCACTGCCCTGCTGGACGCGCGCGCTTCTCGCTCGGGAGGCTGCGCATCCATCCAGCCGGGTGCGGACGGTCTGGCGTCATTCGAGCACCGTGAATCGCGAATACGTCGCCATGGCTGGTAGAATTCGCCGTCTCGCTCCCGTCCAGCACTTGCACCTCGACCGCCCGCAAGAACGGCCCGCCGCGCGCAGGCAACGCATCGGCCCACACGAAGACACCCGCGTTGCCCTTCGGCTTCAGGTGCTGCCATTCCAGCTCGAGGATGAAGTTCTCGTACATGCGGTCGGTGCGCAGCTCGCAAATGGGCGCGCCCGTACAGTGCACGATGCCATCTTCAACGGACCACGTATCCGGAGCGCAATTGATGTTCACCCAGCCAGAGAGATCCCGGCCGCTGAACATTGGCACGTCGCCGACGGGATCGGGCGTCTGTGCGACGAAAGGCACGCTCACGCCGGTCAACGCCACTAGGAGGACAGCGCCGATGGATCGCATGTCTCGTACTCCCACAACTCAGGAACCGCGCTTCCCGAAGAACTCGCGTTGCAACCGCAGTAGGAGCGGGAGCGACGCTAGCACGGAGATCAGATTCGGAATCGCCATGAGGCCGTTCAGCGTATCCGCGATGTCCCAGACGAGGTGCAGCGAGCCCACTGCACCGAGGAAGATGAAGAGGAGCCAGACCAGACGGTAGGGTACTGCCGCCCCTGCACCGAATAGGTACACGATCCCAGTCTCGCCGTAGTAGCTCCAGCCAATCACCGTCGAAAACGCGAACAGGACGAGGCTTGTCGTAACGACGATGTTGCCCCAAGTTCCGGGCAGTCCGAGGGAGAATGCCTGACCGGACAGCGCAGCGCCGGTTTCCCCGGAGCTCCAGGCGCCCGTCACCAGGATGACCAGACCGCTCGTCGTGCACACGAGCAATGTGTCGACGAACACCTCGAAGATTCCGTAGAGCCCCTGACGCACCGGATGGTCGGTCTGCGCGGCAGCATGGACCATGGGCGCGCTGCCGAGGCCCGCCTCGTTCGAGAAGAGCCCGCGCGCCACGCCGAAGCGCAGGGCCATCATGATCGTGGCGCCGGCAAAGCCGCCGGTAGCCGCCGTTCCGCTGAACGCGCCGTCGAAGACCAAGCCGAGCGCGGCCGGTATCTCCGTGACGTGACGCCCCAGAATGACGAGCGCGCCGCCCAGGTAGAACAACGCCATGCCCGGGACGAGAATCTCCGTCACCTCTCCGATGCGGCGAATGCCGCCGAGAATGACGGCGGCCGTGACCAGCGCGAGCGCCACGCCAGTCAACCACGGGGCGACGCCGAACGTCGCGCGCAGGCTATCGGCAACCGAGTTGGCCTGCACCATGTTGCCGATCCCGAACGCCGCCAGCGAGACGAGGCCCGCGAAGATCGTGCCCAGCCACGGCACTCCGAGCCCGTTCTTCAACGTGTACATCGCGCCGCCGCGCATCACGCCGGCGGCGTCCGGCTCGCGATAGTGGAGGGCAATGACGATCTCGGCGAACTTCGTGCACATCCCGAGCAGGCCCGAAACCCACAGCCAGAACAGCGCGCCAGGTCCGCCGATCGCGATCGCGGTGCCGACACCCGCGATGTTGCCAACGCCCACCGTCGAGGCGAGCGCGGTCGCTACTGCCTGGAAGGGCGACACACTACCGCGCCCCTGGCCCTTTTGCGTGAGCTTGCCGAGCACTTCGCGGAGCGCGACGCCAAGATAACGAAACTGAACTGCCCTGGTGACGATCGTCAGGAGGATGCCCGTTCCAAGGAGCAACCCAATCGTGGGCCAACCCCAGACGAGACCATTGAGCCACGCGTTCCCCGCTTCGATGAGCTCCAGCACCCGCTTCCCTCCTGCGCGCGCTCGACGCGCGTCCGCGCAGTATAGAGGGTTCCGATTGACTTTCGCTTTTTATTTGCCTATCCTGACTGTCGCTACCGCCGGGCAAGTGGCTCGGCAGGCGCCTCCCGGCGATGTCGTCGTTGTCACGCACCGTGCGCGATCTCGTCGCCGGGTCTGGGTTGACGTTCCGTGGGGCCCATACTCAGCCGTCAGCATTCCGTGCCGCGCCGTCGTATAGTCCCTACGAGACCTGCCACCCGGGGGAGGCGTGTATGCTGCGCTCGATCTCGCTCCGTCTGCTCGTGCTCACCGCGGGCATCTTGGCAACCACCGCACCGGTGGTCGCACAAACTCAAACCGGCACCATCACGGGCCTCATCAGTGATGAGCAGCGCGCCATCCTGCCAGGTGTGACGGTGACGCTCGAGAGCCCGGCGCTCATTCGGTCGCAGTCAACCGCCACGAACGAGCAGGGAACGTACAGCGTCATCGCGTTGCCACCCGGCGTCTACACGGTACGCTTCGAGCTCGATGGTTTCCAGCCGGTCGAGCGTGCCGGCATCCGCGTCAACGTCGCCGTGGTCACGAGCGTCGACCAAGCGCTCACGGTCGCCTCCGTCACGGAGGCGGTGACCGTCTCTGGTCAATCGCCGGCCGTCGATGTCAAGAGCACGAGCAAGGGCACGAACTTCGACGCCGATCTGCTCGCCAATATCCCGCAGGCGCGTGAGATCTGGTCGACCGTCGAACAGGTGCCGGGTGCGACGATGAGCACGTTCAACGTCGGCGGGACGGCAAGTGCCCAGCAGAGTGTGATGCAGGTCCACGGGTCCGCGGCCGGCCAACAGGAGTACGCCATCAACGGCCTGAAGTTGAACTGGCCTGGCGGCAACGGTGGCGCCACGGCGTTCTACTTCGATCACGACAGCATGGCCGAGATCAACGTGATGACCAACGGCGCGCCAGCGGAGGTCGCCACCGGCGGCGTGTACATGAACATGGTGACGAGGTCCGGTGGCAACCGCTTCGCCGGCGGGTCGAGCATCTTCTGGGAAGACGACTCGTTTCAAGGCGACAACGTCACCGACGAGCTGCGCGAGCTGGGCGCCTCGAGTGGCAATCCCATCAACTTCATTTACGACTTCAATGCGCACGCCGGCGGTCCGATTCGCCGCGACAAGATCTGGTTCTTTTCCTCGTATCGGCGCTTCGACATCAACACGGGCGTGCTCGGCATCCTGCGGCCGGACGGCTCGCCCGCCGCAGACATCAACCACCAGTCCAACGTCCTCGGCAAGGTGACGGCGCAGATCAACGACCAGAACAAGCTGAGCGCAGATTACAGCTTCAACTATCAGAATCGCTTCTTCCGCCGCCCCACGGGCGATCTGGTGGAGGAACAGGCCTCTTGGCGTCAGATCGAGCCGGCCAGCATCGCGCAGGCGCAATGGACGTCGGTTGTCACGCCGAGGCTGTTCCTGGACGCGCGTTACGGGTTCCTTCACCTCATCTTCCCACTGCGTTACCAAGACGACGTGGGCCCGAGCGACTTCGCGCGACAGGACATCGTCCGCCAGACGCTCAACGGAGCCGCCATCTACGACTTCGAGAACAAAGCCACTCGACACCAAGCCAACCTCTCGGCCTCCTATTTCGTGGACGACTGGGCCGGATCCCACACGTTCAAGACGGGTTTCGAGCTCGGCCGTGCCTTCAATCAGAACTTCTACGCCGCCAACGGCGACTACGTGCTGCGGTACTTCGATGGCGCGCCGCTCGAGGTGCAAACCTACAACACCCCGGTCACCTCGAAGAACTACATCGACACGCTCGCGCTCTACGTGCAGGATGCGTGGGCCGTTACCCAGCGGCTGACCATCAACTATGGCGCGCGGTTCGAGCGACTCGTTGGGTACGCCCCTGAGCAGTCGCGTCCGGACAACGCCTTCTTTCCGGCGGAGCGCTTTGCCCGCATCGATGACATCCCAAGCTGGAGCGACGGCGCGTGGCGTATCGGTGCGTCCTACAACCTCACCGGAGACGGCAAGACCGCTCTCAAGGGCTTCGTCGGCAGGTTCATGGTGCAAGAGGGCACCCGCCTCGTGGAGCAGGTGAACCCGAACAATCTCGGGGGCGACTTCAGGAGCTGGGCCGATCGGAACGGGAACGACGTCGCCGAGCTCGACGAGCTCGGGCCACCCACGCGGCCATATGGAGGACGGGTCAACCGCATCGATCCCGATCTGGAACAGCCGTACTCGGACGAGCTCACTGTCGGGATCGAGCGCGAGGTCGTCCGGAATCTCTCGGTCGCCGCGACATACTATCGCAGGCACAACGGGCGCCGCTTCAGCGGCGTCAACCTCGCGGTGACCCCGAGCGACTACACACCGGTGCAGGTCGATGGTCCGGAAGGTCCTCTCACGGTGTTCGATCAGGGTCCTGCGACCCTTGGTCTGGCAGACCGGATCATCACGCATGCCGACGGCTTGGATGACACCTACAACGGCATCGAGCTGACGGTCACCAAGCGGATGGCGGATCGCTGGCAGTTGCTCGCTGGCCTCACAGTCGGCAAAGACGAGGGGCTCTTCGATCGTGGCCTCAACGACGACCTCAACGATCCCAACTTGAATCTCAATCGTGAGGAGGGGGCCATCGGTCTCGACAGCACGTACATCGGGAAGATCATCGGTACGTATGTGCTGCCTCGCGACTACACGATCAGCACGAACTTCCGGTACTTCACGGGCCAGCCGGTCACCAAGCAGGTCCAGCTCCGTGGTCTGAATCAGGGCAACGTTAGCGTGCTGGCCGAGCCTCGCGGCACCACGCGGCTCGACAACGTCACCATGTGGGATCTTCGCGGCTCGAAGGTCTTCTCGCTCCGGAACGGAATCCGTTTGGAAGCGATGATCGATGTGTTCAATCTGCTCAACCAATCGAGCAAGACCACCATCAACCCGAACGCGGGCCCGACCTTCGGCCAGCCAATTGCCATCCTGTCGCCCCGCATCGCTCGGCTCGGCCTGAAGCTCACCTTCTAGAAAGGAGTCGCGCCACTGTGACCTCACGCGCGCAATTCACCAGTGTTGCGCTCGCCTGCACGCTTGGCCTCGTCGGAGGCGAGCAAAGCAACGAGCCGGCCGGCTCTCGAGCCGAACAGACGAAGACAATCACGATCGACGATCTGATCGAGATCAAGCACCCGTCGCAGGGCATCTGGTCGCCAGACGGCGGCCGCGTGGCATTCATCTGGGACCGTGCAGGCGTGCAGAACCTGTTCGTGGCCGACGCCGGCTCGGGCTCCCCTGCGGCGCCTCGCGCCCTTACGCAGTACGTAGAAGACGTGATCGATTCGCTCGCCTGGCGTCCCGACAGCAAGGCGATCTCCTTCGCGCGCTCGGGCGACCTGTGGGAGGTGGCAGTCGACGGTGGCGAGCCGCGCGCTGTCTGGACCACCGAGGAGACGGAAAGCGACATCACGCTGTCGACC
>WHTT01000027.1 GCA_009377605.1 Luteitalea sp. | reverse complement strand
AGCCGCGCCGCAGGAATGGCTCGAAGCGGCGCAGAACGACGGCGGACGTCCTCCGGGCGGCCGACATCGCGGCCACCCGGCGCGGTCACTCGGACGATGTCTCCTGTGCCTCCGGCGGCAGGCGCGAGATGGTTCACGTTGAGCGACATAACGGTCGACATCGGATCGCAGTAGGGGGAGCCCACGTCTCGTGCTTACAGCAGCCGGTAGATGGCCTCGGGAATCGGGAACGTGCGGTTGTTCAGCACCGTGCCAAGCACCCGGCCGCCGGAGGCGCTGACTGCCTGCGCCGCCACGCGTAGCGACTGCCGCGTCGTGACGTTTGCCTCCGCGACCAAGATCACCCCATCGACCTGGGCGGCAAGGATGGAGGCAGAAGGATTTGCCGTGGCAATCGTCGTGCCGATCACGAGGTACTCGAACGCGGTGATGACGTCCCTCATGCGGCGTCGATACGCATCCGCTTCGAGGAGGTGCGCTCCCGCGTCGCTGAAGTCGCCCGTTGGCATGAGCCAGAGTGAGCTGTCGCGTCCCCGCGCCAGCTCTCGCGCATAACTGCTCGCGCGGCTGGTCCCGACCAGCGCGTCGGCCAGACCCAATGCGTTGGTCGAGCCGTAATGCCGATGGAGCGAAGGCGAACGAAAGTTCGCATCCACGAGACAAATCCAACCGCGAACGCGAGACAACAGGATTTCCGATACAGCCGCGGGGACCAGCGCTGAGCCTTCGACTCCATCCACGCTGGCAAACAGCAGTGAACGCACGGCCTCGCCCGGCCGCGCCGGCACGAGGAACGTCCGCTCGACGAGGCCTGTCAGGCGCTGCCGAAGCGGCTGCATGACGGGACTCTCGAGCGGCGACGTCTGCACCCTCGTGAACGAAGGACGGTGAGCGTTGGGCGAGACGTCGGGCGAGTCCCTCGTGTCTAACAGCGACGGCTCGTCGCGTGTCTCGAGCGAGGCCAGGCGACCGCTGTCGCTGACGGGAGCGTCCCGTTCGGCGTCCTGCACACGTGCCAAGGCATCAGTCAATCGGGGCATGTCGGTCCTACTGCTCACTCGCGGGAATCCACGCCAGCACTGGAACATTCTCCAGCGTGGCTCCGAGCTCCTCGGGCGTGCGGACGACTGGGCTCGCCGCATCCTTCATCAACGCCACGGCCAGGCTCAGCACGAGCGCGGCACACGCGCCGAGCGCGAGCCACAGCAGCCGCCGGGTCGGTCGCGCCTCGGCCGGCACGGTTGGCGCTTGTGCGACCGCAACATTCGCGATGCGCGTACGATCCAGAGCATCCGAGATCCGAGCCTCCTCTTGTTTGCGCTGATACAAGAGGTACTCCTCCTCCGCCACGTTCAGCGCTCGCAGGAGTGTCTGCTGCGTCGCGCCTTTCGCGTCGAGGTCCTGCGCCTTGGTCCGATACGCATTGACGGTCGCGCCGAGTGCCTTGACCCGCGCACCCAGCGCCTCACGCTCGGTTCGCGCCCGCGCAATCTCGTTCTCCAGCCACTGCATGGTGGGGTTGTCGGCAATGGTCTCTTCCTTCACCGCGGCGCTCCGCGCGCGCTCGAGGGCGGCGCGCGCTTGCTCGAGCTGCTGATCGATCTGGACGACTGCACGATATCTCGGCGTGAACTTCTGGAGCAGCTCGGTTCGTTTGAGCTCGAGGGTCAGCATCCGAGACTGCACGTCCTGCATGAGCCCGGCAGGATCACTGGTGCGCTGCTCCGACGTGCGTTTCGCCGGCGTCCGCTCGCGCTCGCTCTCGAGCGCGGCCACGTGCTGCGTCGTTTCGGCGAGCGTCGCTTCGGCTTCCTGCTGCATCGACTCGAACTCGGCCAGCTTCTGGAGCACCATCTCCTTCTCGGCCGAGGCCGACACGACGTGATTGCGCTCGCCGAAGGCCTGAAGCTGCATCTGCGCCTCTTCGAGCGCCTGCAGCGACGTGTCCGCTTGTTCCGAAAAGAACTCGTAAGCGCCGGGCGGACGGCGTACCGCAAGGTGCTTCTGTAGATACAGATCAGACAGCACGTCGAGCACGCGTTTCGCGCGCTGCGGGTCCCGCGAGGCATACGTCACGTCGATCATCCACGTCTTCTTGATTGGCTCGATTCTCAGATCGCCCCGCACCGCCTTGACCGCGTCGGCGATCGACCTCGACCGACCTCCAGATCCCTCCACACTCGATGCTTCTTGGGGCTCGTTTTCGCTGGGGAGACCGACGGACAGCACAACCTGCTCGAGGAGGTCGTCTCCTTGGAGCAGCTCGACTTCCGTCAGCAGCTCCGCTTCGGAGACTTCCGAGCTGCCGGTACGTTCTGACCCCGGGATTGCGCTGACCAGGGAGTCGACTCGATCGCGCTTCACCAGGATCTTCAGCTCGGACTCGTAGACGTCGGGCACGAACAGGAGCGCACCCACCACGCAGGTGATGAGGACCGCGAAGCAGACGGTCAGCGTTCGGGACTGGCGAAAGAGCGCAGCCAGCACGCCTCGCAGCGTGTAGACCTGCTCCCGGTTTGGACCTTCCGCCGCCATCCTTGTTCTCCTGCGTGTCTGGATTTGTCGAGTTTCAGGGGAGACTTACCGTCCGATGTCGAACGGATTGAGATACAGCCCTAGGCCCACACGTGACAGCACTGGTGCCAACTTGCCGAGCGCGCTCTTCGGAAGGAAGATCGTGTCTCCCGGTCGCAACAACGGATCCTCGCTGAGATCCTCTCTGCCATACATGGCTTTCACGTCGACTTTTCTGGCTGTCACCGTTTCCTCGGTGTAGTGCCGGAAGATCACGACCTCCGAGAGTCGAGCCTTCCCCGTTGGCCCACCTGCATAGGCGAGCGCCTGCGTGAGCGTGGTCGCGCCACGCAGATCGTAGCGGCCCGGTCGCACGACCTCACCGGCCGCGACGAAATACGGCTCCTCGAACTCCTGCAGAACCAGCGTGAAAACCGGGTCACGCACGATCGGCGCGTACGCCTCGCGTAAGTGGGCCCGCAACTGCGGTATCGTTTGCCCTTGCACCCGAAGGTCGCCGATCTCCATGAGTGTCACGTAACCATCGGGCTGAACGGCCAGCTTTTGATCGAGCTCCGGCACGAACGGAAACCGCAGCTCGAGCACGTCTCCCGGATTGATGCGATATCGGCCGTTCGTCCAGTGCGTCCATTCGGACGCGGTGCCATCAGACGGTGTACCTGGCGGCTCCCGTTGCGAGGTCGCAGTGCTCTGCGGGACGGCCACTCGGAGAGCCTCCTGAGCCGCCGCGGGCGGTGTGGCAGTGCCCATCAGCGTGGTGGCGCCCATCAGCATGGCGGCGATGAGCGCGGTCTTGTATGGGCGGAGCGAGAGGCGAGGACGAGCCCGGACGTGATACCTGCGGTGCTGGTCCTGCATGGTGAATTGCGCTTCCTCTCGTTTCTGGGGCCGCGAGCGACACGACGCCGATTACTATAGCGGGGTGCAGCTCACGCGGCATGTGACCGACCTCACAATTGCGCTAGGACGAACATCACAGATGCACTAGGATTTGGCTCACGGTCGTTTGGGCTCATAACCAGACAAGACTTCAGTATGAGAATCGCTCCCCGCGGCTGCCGTTTAGCGGGTCCGGATCCGGCGCGACCCCGTACCCGAGCGTGCCCCCGGCGGCGGCAAGGCGGGCGTGAGCAATGTCATGGAACCGTAGTACGTGGTGTCGATAATCCACTCGCGCGTGACTTTCCGAGTAGCCAAGGACCGCTAGGAGGGCCCATGAAATGGTGGACGTACGTCGTGTTGGCGCTGGTGCTCGTCACGGCGAGGATTGGCGTTGCCCAGGAAACGACCAGCGCAATCACGGGCCGGATCGTCGACGACCAGGGGCTGGGACTTCCCGGCGCGGCCGTGACGGTCACCGGCGCCCAGGGCCAGAGACGTGCTGTCACCGATGTGGACGGCGTGTTCCGCGTGTCAGCCTTGACGCCAGGCACCTACAGCGTCCAGGTGGACCTGCAGGGATTCAAGGGCCTGAGCCAGGATGACATCGCACTCTCACTCGGGCAGACCATCAATCTTCAGACGCTTCTCATGCAGGTCGGCGGCCTGACGGAACGCGTCGAGCTGGTCGCGGATCCCCCCGTGATCGATGCGAGCACGACCACGATAGGTGCGACGATCGACTCAGACCTGCTGCAGCGGGTCCCGGTGGGCCGCCGTTTCAGCGACACGATTTACGTGGCGCCCGGCGTGAGCAGTGGCGGCGGAACCGGTGAGGCCAACCCGTCCATTGCCGGTGGCAGCGGTCTCGAAAACCAGTATGTGGTCGACGGCGTGAACATCACCAACGCCGGGTACGGTGCGCTCGGGTCGTACTCGATCATCTTTGGCTCATTGGGCAACGGCGTGCCCTTCGACTTCCTGCGGGAAGTGCAGGTGAAGACCGCGGGCTTCGAAGCGGAGCATGGCCAGGCGACGGGCGGCGTCGTCAATGTCATCACCAAGAGCGGCGGCAACGGCTATCACGGCAGCGCCTTCGCGTACGTGCGTCCAGAAGCGGCCGAGGGGGGGTACACGCCTATCGTCTCGCAGAGCCTGTCGCGCGAAGAGGCGGTGAACACGACGAGCAGCTCGCTCACCGACTTCGGGATCGAGATCGGCGGGCCGATCGTGCCCGATCGTGCGTTCTTCTTTGCCGCCCTCGACCCGCAGTGGGAGGGGCAGAAGCGTATCGCACCGGAAAATGTGCCCCTTCGTGAGTTGGGAGAAGTCGAGCGCGAACGGCAACTCACGACCTACGCGGCCAAGGCGACGGTGCAGGCCACCAACGGTCATCGGCTGGATGCCTCTTTCTTCGGGGATCCGGCGGATGGCCGCAATGGGCCACAGCGCGACGAGGCGCTTCTACGCGATGACACCGGTGGGTTCAGCTCGCTGACATACGGCGGCCATAGCCAGATGGTCAAGTACGAAGGGGCGCCGACGCCAACCTGGTTGCTCGAAGCCTCCCTCTCGCGCGCACAGAACGCCATTGAGGAACAGCCGGTCGTGGACGCATGGGACGTGATCGATGAGACGGTCGAGCCGTTTCGACGCTCGGGCGGCCTTGGTTTCGTTGAGGACAACGACGGCACGAACATCCAGTACGCGGTCAAGTCGACGCACTACGTGGGTGATCACGAGGTCCGATACGGGCTCTCATTCGAGGACATCGACTACGACAACGTCATCGACCGAACGGGTCCCAGCTTCCTGCTGCCCGATGGGACCGAGACCCTGACGGGGGCGGAGGTTCGCATCCTGCCGGATCCCGTCCTGGGCCAGATCTATCGGGTCCGACGGGCGAACACGAGCACCCTGCGCGACACCTCGCAGCAATACTTCAGCTTCTTTGCGCAGGACAGTTGGCGTGTCGGCAATCGCTTGACGATTCAACCGGGCATCCGCTACGAGCAGCAGACGCTGGAGGGAAGTCTCTCGGACGTTACCTGGGACGCGAACTGGGCACCTCGCCTGGGTGTGACGTACGACATCGTCGGCGACGGCCGGTCCAAGCTCTTCTTCAGCTGGGGGCGCTTCTTCGCCAAGATCCCCAACGATCTCGCCGCGCGCGCCATGGGGGCTGATGCGGGGACGACGCGGGCGGACTACTTCGATGCGGCGCTGACCGAGCCAATTCCCAATGGCGTCGTCGCGGGGCCAGCCGACGACGACATTCACTTCATTCAGGCAGGTCTCGCTCCCGCCGAGTTCGATTCGGACGCCAAGACCACGTTTCTCGACGAGGTGCTGGTGGGAGTGGAGTACGAAGCGTGGCCCGGCGTGAATCTCACTGCACGCTACGTCCATCGCTCGCTCGATCGGGTGTTGGAGGATGTCGGCACGGCGCCGATGGCCGCGTACTTCCTATTTCCGGATGTTGTCGGCAACAGCGTCGAGTTTTTCGTCACCAATCCGGACGGGCAGACGCCGGTGTCGGAGTTTCCCGGCATTACCGCGAGCTTCGAGTCGCCGATTCATGACTACGATGCGGTCGAGCTGATGGCCGCCAAACGTTTCTCGGACGACTGGGCGTTGCAGGCGTCCTATCGCTGGTCACGCCTGTCCGGTACGTTCGAGGGCTTCTTCCGCAACGACAATGGGCAGTCCGATCCTGTCATCACCTCGCTGTTCGATTTTCCCACCAACGATCCGTCGTATACGGAAATAGGCGTCCCGCAGTTTGGTTGGCGCGGCGATATCCGGAACCTTGGCGAAGCTGGTGCCGGGCTGCTGCCAAACGACCGGACGCATCAGTTCAAGGTCTACGGCAACTACAGCTTTCCGTTTCGGCTGAACCTGGGGCTCGGCCTGCAGGTGGGGTCAGGCCGGCCGCTCACACCGCTGGCTGCGAACCCGCTCTACGAGAGTGCCGGCGAGATACCGGAAAGACCGCGCGGCGCCGGCTTCGACACCCAAGATGGGTTCCGCCTGCGCAGCCCCGTGGTGGCGGACATGGGCGTCCATGCTGACTATGGGCTGCGGTTCGGCGCCATGGGGATCACGCTGTCGGTGGACGCCTTCAATCTGTTCGATCTCCAGAACGCCCTCGATTACGACAACTACACCGAAATCGGTCCAGGCACGCTCAACCCGGACTTCGGCAGTGTCCTCGCGTACCAAACACCGCGCCAGGTGCGCCTTGGCGTTCGCTTCACGTTTTAGGTAGGGCCACCTACGGATGAAGGGTGACCTCGATCGTCTTGAGAAACTTCACGGGCCGCCCATCACGTGTCGCTGGCTGGTATCGCCAGTCGTCGACCGCGGCCAAGACCATCTTGTCGTAGGTCGGGTGTAGCGGTTGCTGCAGCCTCGCGCGTTCGACACGGCCCTGTTCGTCGATCAGGACTTCGATCACCAGCGTGGCCGGCTTGCGCCGGAGCGTGATGCCGCGTGGCTGGGGAATGGGTTGAGAGATCACAACCGGCGGCACGATCGCCGGAGGAGTCGACCGCCTCGCCTCGGCGCCTTCGCTACGCTCGCCGCCGTTGGGTATATCGGTCGAGTCAGGCGTGCGCGACACAGGTTTCCCGGATGATGGCTTCTTGTCTGCTGCGTCGGCGAGTGCCAGGAACCCATCGACCAGGACGCGCAGGTCCGAGAGACCGGTCACACCGGCCGTCGCGAGGTCAGGATCGTCGATGAGCGGGCTCAGCTCACGAAAGGCGACCGCAGCCTCGGCGTCGTTCCCGTTCGAGAACAGCTCCTTGGCCACAGCAAAGCGCTGGCGCACGAGGGGCGGCAGCACGCGCACGCGCACCTTGGCAAACAACGCGCGCACGCGCGGTGCGGCCTCGGCTTCGGTCAGGCGTGCTGCCGGATCCGCTGCGACCAGCGCTTCGAACGCGCGCTCTGCCTGGGCGGATTCACCGAGCGCCAGTAGACAGAGCGCGCGGGTCTTCGTTGCAGCGACCGCCTCGGCTTGCGTCGCCGGCTGAACGTTCTTCAGTATCGCGAGAGCAGCGGCGAACTGTGCCGACGCGTAGAGCGCCTGCGCACGTTCGAGTAGCCCCTGTGCGCGGGTCCCGAGCGGCAGGATGAGCGGGATCAGACACAGGATCCAAGCGAGGTTCCTCCGAAGCGCGGCCATGACATATTCCGACTTGCCTCACATGCTGGCTGGGCGGAGGCGCGCCAGACTCCTCACGACGACCTCTTTCCAGCGCTGCCAGGGAAACAGCGCCTCCGACCGCGTCGTCGGAACCCAGACCTCCGTGCTGTGCGAGTGCGAGGGGCTGTCTGTCTCGTCTTCAAGCGGTTCCGACGCGGCGCTCGACTCGCCCGGCTGCGGCGAGCCGAGATCGAGGTCGCGGCAGATGCCCCGCACGATTGCTTGGTTCACCGGCTTGACCTGGGCGGCGTACCCGCCCAGCAACGCGTTGTCGCTGACCACGTTGATGATCCGGGGGAGCCCGCCCGACGCCTGGTAGATGTTGACGACGGCCTCGCGCGTGAAGATCTCGGCGGCGTTCCCACCGGCCACACGGACGCGAGCTGCCAGATAGACAGCCGTTTCACGCAAATCGAGCGGCGTGAGCTGCCAGCGGAGCGTAATGCGCTGTTTGAGGTGGCGGAGCGAGCGTTGATTCAGGCGATCGGCCAGTTCCGGCTGACCGACCAACACGACGTTGAGCAGCCTGACGTTGGATGTCTCGATGTTGGCGAGCAGCCGCACCTCCTCGAGCAGCTCGTCCGGGAGGCTCTGCGCCTCGTCGATGACCATCGTTGTCAGTCCGCCTGCGGCCTGCCGCGCCTGGAGCGTGCCCTGGAACTCGACGAGAAACCGTGCCTTGGATTTCGCGGCGCGCGTGGTCAGGCCGACGCTGCGCGCGATGTACTCGTAGAACTCCGCGCGCGTCAGCGTCGGATTGCTCAAGAGCAAGGTCCGGTTCTCGGGATGCGGTGGCTCGGCCAGCGCTCCGCGCACGAGCGTGCTCTTGCCCGTCCCGGCCTCGCCCAGTAGTAACGTGACGCCACTGGGCGCTGACAGACCGGCGCGCAGCGTGCTCAATGCCTCGCGGTGGCGGGCCGTGAGAAAGATGAAGCGCGGGTTCGCCGTGAGGTCGAAGGGCCGCTCCCGGAGTCCGAAGAACGCCTCATACATGCCGTGTCACTTCACGGGCCGGTCTGACCACGGTTCTTGCCCGGTGCAAGACCTCCCGTCGACAGCGTTCGAGCAGGAGGAATCAAGCTCGGCACGAATACGGGTATTGAGTGGCGGAGAAACAACAACAGAGTGCAGTGTAGTCGGTGTTGGACGTTTTCGACACGTGACCTCTCTCACATTTGAAGTAGGAGCCAGGTCACAGTTGATGAAGGGAAGCGACGTCGTGTAACTCCGTCGAGAGTTACGGAGACGTCGGCACCCGGAGGTGCCAGTGGAATGCGACGCTCCTTGGAATGTGCTCCAGGGGCGGTAAATTCTTCTGTCCTAACTTGTCAACCCCGACAGGAACTGTTTCGCGATGTGAGAGTGACAGTACTCCAGGTGAGTCGATGCTAGATGAGCATGAAAAAACGCAAGATAGTGCTATCTCGAGCGTGAATACACCGAGTGCTCACGTCCTCTCGCATCAGCGGATCCGTATTTCGTATCACGTGTCTTAACATTTGACAAGACTCAGATCCTCCGGCACGATCACCTTTGTATTACCCGAGTCCTGCGGTGTGTTCAGGGATCGAAGCTAGTCCTGATCAACGTTTCATGGTGTCCACACGGCTTGACCCACATCTCACGTTCCCCGTTCGCGAGGTTGCAGGGACGGTGTGCCTCGTGCCGCTGACTGACCGTATGACCTGACAGTGGCTAATGCACTACATCTCGAGAGTATTCGGATCGTCATCGCGGCGGCACACACCGTCGTGCGGGCCGGCATCAAGTACATCTTTGCCAGCCACGGGCATCTGATCATCGTGGGCGAGGCGAGCGCAACGGGGGAGGCGCTGTCGCTGGCCGCGCGCACAGGGCCCGATATCGTCTTGCTCGATCCCGATTCGGACAGGCTGCCGCTCCACACCATCGGCGAGTTGAACGAGGCTGGTGCGAGTCGCCTACTGGTGTTGACGGCGAGCACGGAGGCGAGGATGCACTACCGCGCCTTCGAGCTTGGAGCCGTTGGCGTCGTGCGCAAGGACCAGCCTGCCGAGACGCTCGTCCAGGCGGTCGAACGGGTCCACGCCGGAGAGATCTGGCTGGAACGGGGTAAGACCGCAGAGCTCCTGGTCGGGCTCCGTCGGCGCGATCCAGACGCCGCCAGGATTCTGAGCCTCACGAAGCGAGAACGCGAGGTGATTGCGCTGGTCGGGCTCGGGCTGAAGAACCCGGCAATTGGCGAGCGGTTGTTCATCAGCGAAGGCACCGTGCGAAATCACCTCACCTCCATCCTCGGGAAGCTCGAGCTCTCGGACCGATTCGAGCTTGCCGTCTACGCCTTCCGCCACGGTCTCGTCGAGCCAGAAACGCGCCGGTCCTTTCAACCCGGGTCCGCCTGGAGTGGCAGGAGCAGCCGAGCTGTTGCGGAGCGCGGCTGAGGATCGTAAAGTAACGAGCGGCCCCTGCAGGTGTCTCTGCTACGACGGGAGGGCGCGTTCGCCGACTCGTCCGCCGTAGCGCGGAGCGCGAAGGCGTGAGCGCGCCGCGAGACGGCCCTACCTGGCATGAGCGATGTCCCCTTTCCTGAGTGGGTCGAGCCCATGGCTGCGACCCTGACGCAGGAGCGGTTCGCCGGCCCGGAATGGCTCTTCGAGCGCAAGTTCGACGGTGTTCGCCTCCTGGTCTTCAAGCGCGGGGCGGAGATCCGCCTCCTCTCGCGCAACCGCCTGCCGCAGACGATTCCCGCCCTCCTCGAGGCGGTCCAGGGTCTGCCAGTGGACGACCTGATCCTCGACGGAGAGGTGACCTGGGGTCGCGATGGGCTCGCCTACCACCTGTTCGACGTCATGTGGCTCGACGGTCGTGACGTGATGTCGCTGCCGCTCGACGCGCGTCTGGCACTACTGAGCGGGTTGCCGCTGCAACCGCCGTTGGAGCGTGTGCGCCCGCTCGAGGACCCCAAGCCGTGGGAACGTGCGTGCAGGGAAGGCTGGGAAGGCGTCATCGCAAAGCGCCGCGACTCGCCCTATGAACAGCGTCGCTCGCGGCACTGGCTGAAGATGAAGTGCGAGGCGACGCAGGATCTCGTGGTCGGAGGATTCACCGATCCGCAAGGGACACGCGTTGGGCTGGGGGCGTTGCTCGTCGGCTACTTCGAGCACGAGGACTTCGTCTTCGCAGGCAGAATCGGCACCGGCTTCGATACGAAGCTGCTGCTGGAGCTTCGTGCGCGGCTCGATGGGCTCGAGATCGCGAAGCCGCTCGTCGACGACCTGCGATCGCTGCTCTGGCTCGTCAACCAGAACTGCATCACCCCGCACGTCTGGACGTCACGTGCGCCAGACCTGTACCAGCCCGACCTGTGCGTCTTCGACCTCGACCCGTCCAAAGATCAGCCAGACATCCTGCGTGCGGCCGCGCTTCAACTGCGCGATCTCCTGAGCGAGCTGGGCTTGGAAAGTTGGGTGAAGACATCCGGCTCGAAGGGTTTCCACATCATCGTTCCCCTCGACGGTGGAGCGGGCTTTGGCGACGTCTCCCGGTTCGCGCATGCGGTCGGCGCGATCCTCGTCGGTCGTGATCCGGAGCATCTCACACAAGAGTTCAGCAAGGCCGACCGCCGGGGCCGCATCTTGGTCGACACCGGACCGAACGCCTACAGCGCAACGTTTGCCGCGACCTACGCCGTGCGCACGCAGCCCAACGCACCGGTCTCCGCGCCATGCACGTGGGAAGAGCTCGAGCGCGGCGACGTGAGGCCGCGGACCTTCACGCTCCGGACGATGGCCGAGCGTGTCGGCAAGGTGGGCGATATATGGTCGGCCATGCGCGCGCAGTCATTGCGAGCCGCGATAGAACGATTGAAGGCCGCCGACGGCTCCTAGATCACCGACACTCGTGGCGCAGGCCTAAATCTAGGCCTGCGCTACAGGCGGGTGCCTGCCAGCAGCGCCAGCTCCCGCCACTTCCAGTGGCAGTCGACATCGACAAAGCCAATGGTACGCAGCCAGGCGAGCTGTGTCTCCAGGTCGAGCAACTTGTTGGAAGGGTCCTCCTCGGCGGGATCGACCTCGATGAGCGCGAGAAACTGCTCATGGAGCGTCCTCGATGGAGATGCCACGTGCTCCAGATTGCAGAGCACGCCGCGCGGGCGGAGCAGGCGATACGCCTCTTCGTACAGAGCGCGCTTGCGATCGTCCGAGAGATGGTGAATCGCGAAGCTGGAGACAATCGCATCGAAGGTGCCGAGCGACTCCGGCAGCGGGTGGTCCAGGTCATGTGCACGGACGGTGACCAGGGACTCGCCGGCGAAGCGCCCGCGGAGTCGCTCGAGCATGGTCTCGGAAAAGTCGATCGCCACGGCTTCTGCTTCTGGGCGCGCCAACCGGACGAGGGCGAGCAGCCGGCCGTCGCCACTTCCCAGGTCGAGCACGCGCGTGAGTGCGCGTGGCAAACAGGCCAGCAGCTCCGCCTCTCCTTCGCTTCGATGAGGAATCGAGTTGGCCCGAGCGAGATAGTCGAGCGCATGTGCCGACGATCCCCACAGATTGACGTTCGACTGCTCCATGAGGGGCAGTTTAGGCACGGCGCTGTCGATAAGTCAAAGTGATAAGTATGACGAAATCATTAGCGTGTGCATCGTGACGAGCGAACCCTTGGGGCCGTCTTTGTCGGACCTTGACACGAGCATGGAAGGCTCGGGTATACTGCGGTCGAAAACGTTTTCTGCTGTGCCAAGCCCGACGACACCGGCCTTCGAGTAGCCTCGCCGGCCGGTCCGCGCTCCAGCGCGACTTCCGGAATCCTGAGATGATCCCATGAGTATTGCCGCTACCCCGTCCCGTACGCGCGCACGTTGTCATGCCATCTCGTGGCTGCTCCTCGGAGGGCTGTTCTCGATCGGCATTGGCGGCGTGGCTGGAGAGATTCGATGGGTGCACCGCTCCAGTGAGAAAGAGCAGCTGCCGAATCCCCAGGGATCTCATCAGCAGACGGGGCTCCTCGTGACAGACCTCGGTGGTGGGCGTGCCTCCGATATCGTGATCAGCTACCGAGTGCAGGCGCCCGCGCTCGTCTGGATCCGGCCAACCGACGAGGGATGGGATCGCTATGTCATCGAGAAGGACTTCATTCGACTCGAGGCCGGGGGCGCCGCACACGACATCGACGGCGATGGCGATCGAGACATCGTGTTTGGCGAGGACGCGAGCGGCAACAAGCTGTACTGGTGGGAGAATCCCTCGCCGAGCTTCGATCCCGACGTGCCGTGGGTCAGGCACACCATCAAGGCTGGAGGTGCGAACCAGCACCACGACCAGATCTTTGGCGACTTCAAGGGAACGGGCACGCCACAGCTCGTCTTCTGGAACCAGCGGGCCAAGACGCTCTTCATTGCCGACATTCCCGCGGACCCCAAGCGCGCGGACAGTTGGCCCCTCCAAGTCGTGTATGCGGGACGGGCGGGTGAGCAGGTCGGTGACGCCGCGGAGTACGCCGAGGGGCTCGATAGGTTCGATGTGGACGGAGATGGGCGGACCGACTTGCTGGCCGGCAACTACTGGTTCAGATACGAGCGCGGAACGTTTACGCCGATCAGGGTGGGCGCTATCGGAGGCCGTATTCGCGCTGGTCGGTTCACCAAGGACAGCGTGGCGCAAATCGTGATCGCCCCGGGTGACGGCAGCGGGCCGCTCAAATTCTATGAAGCGGACGGTGACCCGACGGACGCCGCGTCGTGGCACGGTCGCGATCTCTTGGGCCGCGACATGGTTCACGGGCATACCCTCGACGTCGCGGACGTGGATGGCGACGGTCATCTAGACATCTTTGCCGCCGAGATGGCGAAGTGGACGAGCACGCCGGATCAGGTGGACCACCCAGACGCCAGCGCATGGATACTCTACGGTGATGGCAAGGGACAGTTCCGCGAGAGCGTGTTAGTGAGCGGCCACGATTGGCACGAAGGCAAGCTGGCCGATGTCGATGGTGATGGCGATGTGGATGTGGTGAACAAGCCGTACACTTGGAACGCGCCGAGACTCGACCTCTGGCTCAACAGCGGCACGAAATAGCGCGCCGCGGCGAGACCTCCGTGCAGGCGTGGACGTAGGAGGCTATGAACATCGATGTACCGGAGACGCTTCTGGAGATCGCGGGGGCGGAGATTCCAGGCGACATGCAGGGCCGCAGCCTGATCCCGATCCTCGAGACCGGCGACGCGCCGCCGGACTGGCGCCGGACGTTCTACTACCACTACTACGAAGGGCACGAGGGTGCCCCTCATGCCGTGGCGCGGCACTACGGCGTTCGCACCGAGCGGCACAAGTTGATCCACTACTACGATGCCGACGAATGGGAGCTCTTCGACCTCGCCAAGGATCCGACGGAGCTGCGCAGCCGCTACGGCGATCCGGCTTACAAGGAGGTGCAAGAGGAGCTGCTGGCGGAGCTGAAGCGACTGCGAACGGACTTGAAAGTCCCGGAAAAGGATCCCTATCCGGAGGCGAGGTAGGACCGCCTCGCCGAGGCGGCCGTTCTGTCGCGGCGGCGTCCGGGACGGCGCGTTCGGCGAACGCGCCCTACCTGGTGAACACGAGCAGGCTGTTTGCCGGCAGCACCAGCGCGACGGAGTGGCTGAGACCGTGCTGCGGCTCTGACTCGGCGCATACGTGCCCGCCGTTCCCCACGACGTTCGGATTGACCCAGTTCTCGTAGACGTCGCTGTTGAAGACCTCTTGCCACTCGCCGCCGCTCGGAAAGCCGATTCGGTAGTCGAAGCGGTTGAACGTCGAAAGGTGCACCACCACCATCACGTCGTCAGCCGTTCCCTCTGCCCAGCGTCGGAAGGCGAGCACGCGGTTGTGATCGTGGACGTGCACCACCCGGAAGCCATGGCCTCGCAAGGCGGCGTATCGCCAGCGCAGGTGAAGCAGCTCGCGCGTGAAGCGCAGGTGATCGATCATCTGCGTGTCACCCTGGTCGAGGCCAGCCCAGTGGAGCAGCAGATCTTCGTGGAAGTCGAGATTGTCCGACCACTGCTTGTCTTCCAAGAGCTCCTGGCCCATGAACAGCATGGGAATGCCAGGTGCGGTGAGGCTCATTCCAGTTGCCACGCGGGCGCGGCTGCGGCCGAACCACGAGCGCGGATTCCCTGGATCGCCGAGCCGGGCGATGCGCTCGTCGCGGCCGCGATAGACGATGTCGTGGTTTTCCGGGCCCTGCACGAACTGCCAAGGCTCGTGGAAGCCTTCCGGCCAGAGACTGCGCGCCAGGCGGGTCATGTCGAGCGGGCGCTCGTCGGGTGCGCTCGCGTTGCCGATCACATGGCGAATCGCAGCGCGGAGGCCGTCGGTCAGTGACGCGTCGAACCCAGCGCCGTCGGGCGGCGGCTTCACCACGTACGGATTGACGTTCCAGTATTCGGCCTTGTCGAAGACGTGGGGGAGATGATGCCGCAGCGTCGAGGTGAGGTCCTGACAAAAACGCCAGCCGTGCGGCGCGCCGTCGTGATCGATGACACTCACCTGATCGTAGCGCAAGCCATCGATGCGGTACTCGTCCAGAAAGAACTTCGCGTTTTGAATGAGGAAGTCGCATACCTCTGGCTTCCCGAAATCGAATACCAGTCCACCAGCGTGGCCCTTGTCGGTGAAGTAGAGCGAGTTGCGCGGTCCCTCGTCGGTGGGTTGCCGGTCGAAGAAGTACAGACTCTCATCGCCGAAGTCCCCACCGGCATGGTTGTAAACGACGTCGAGGATGACCGCCAGCCCGTGGAGGTGACACAGGTCCACGAGAGCCTTGAGCTGATTCATTTCACCGTGCAAGTCCTCGATCCTATAGATTGCCAGCCCTTTTGCCTCTAGCAGTCGATTGACCGCAGCGACGTACGGAGGCAAGTCGATGTCCTCGACGGCGAAGTCCATCTCAGGAGAGAAGTAGTCGGTGCCGTTGTACCCGAGGCTGAACGTCGTCTGGAACTCTTGGATCGGCAGGAGCTGAATCGCCGTCACGCCCAGCTCGGCCAGATAGGGCACTTTGCACGCGACATCGAGGAACGTGCCCCCCTTCCTCGGCAGGTTGGGTGTAAAGAACGTGCCGACGTGGAGCTGATAGATGACGAAATCCTGAAACCTCGGTGTGACGAAGCGGCTCTCGTGCCAGGGAAAGTCGGGGCGGCGGATGACGCACTCACTGGGAAACGGCGTCTGGAGCTCGCGTGCGTACGGGTCTCGCTTCGGGCCCTCGCTGCCGTCGCCAACGACGTAGAACATGTAACGGTGACGATCTCGCGCGCCGGCGATGAATCCCCGCCAATGTCCGTGCTCGTCAGCGGTCAGCAGACTCGCGTCGTTCCGCTGGCGATCGTTGAAGTCCCCAAGCACATGAACGGTACGTGCGTGGGGCGCCCAGACACGAAACGTCGCCCCGTCGGCAATGAGGTTCGCCCCCATTGGAGTATTGTGACGAATGTGCGCGAGGGAAGCAGGCATGGCGCTCCTTGACGGCGGCAGCGGTTGCAATGCTGATACATCGAGACGCACGCCGTTTCTGTAGAGTAGCACTCGGCGCGTTCGGCGAACGCGCCCTGCCTGGCGGTGGTGCCGGCACGACCTTCGCCATGGCCAAGTCGTGAACGTGAAGGAGAGACATGAGCGCAACCAGTGACCCATCACGACAGAAAGTCCCGGCGGTGGCGTCGGCTGGTTGGTTCGCCAGTACGGGCCCGGCGCCGGCAGTATTCGATCCGTCGAGCTGGTAACAGCCGACGGCCGTCTGCTGCAGGTGAACGAGGACAGCCATCCGGATCTGCTGTGGGGGCTGCGAGGAGGCGGCGGTAACTTCGGTATCGTCACCGCGCTCGAGTGTACGTTGTACCCGGTGAAAGAGATCTTTGGCGGTCAGGTTGCCTATCCGATGGCACAAGGGCGAGAGGTGTTGAATGCGTACGTCCAATGGGCGAAGACCGTGCCCGATGCGATGATGAAGGCGTTGAAGCCGAGCCTGACTGGCGAAATGCAGATCAATGCCCTTGGTCCGGGAAGCACGGGCCCTGCTCAGACGCGGGCTGCCTACTCCCAGGCGACCTACCTAAAGCTCGTCGCGCTGAAGGATACGTACGATCCCGACAATATCTTCCGCTTCAACCACAACATTCCTCCGTCTTCGCACGGGGAGCCGAGCAGGCCTGAATGAAGTCTTGGGCACCAAGACTCAGCTGATACAGGCCACGAGCCAGCCTTTTACGCGTTGAAGGTGACCGTGTGCGTGTGCCCGGCGTCCGTGGTGGAGGACTTTGAGACGCGTTCCCCGTCGGCCGCCCGCATCACCTCCGCTGCGGTCAGCTCCACGGTGTGGGGATGGTCAGCGTCTCCTCGGATGTCGAGTGGGAACGCGTCTCCCTCAGCAAGCCGCGCAGCCTCCAGGACGGCCCGATGGCCATGGTTCGCCGAGACGGTTCCAGTGATGTCCCCACCGCCCCCAGGCGGGCTGGGAGCCGTTGGGCCATCGTCGCCATCGCAGGCGCTGACGGTAATGGTGACGCCGCTGAGCAAGGCGAGAACGGTTTTCGCGTTGAACTCGCGGCGATCGAGCAGCGAATCGACGAGCTCCTTGGGATCCTTCATCGCTTTTCATCCTGAAGCCGTGTTTGCTGGTTACGCATTGCAAGACAGCTGCCGCACGGCAAGCGCGAACAGATCTCGAGGGTTTCGTCCCAAACGATGAACGCTGTTTCGACAAGCGAAAGGCACCTTACGGAACGTGAAAGCGAGAGCAGTTCGTCCAAGTACGTAGCGCGCCCGAATAAGTATAGCCATTGACGCTATATGTAGATCGGCTATATTGGAGACATGGCAGAGCACACCGAACAACCTGAGTCCTTGCTTCCGCTGCCACCGGCGACCTTCCAGATCCTCGTGACGCTGGCGGATCAGCCGAAGCATGGCTACGCGATCATGCAGGATGCCGCGGCCCACACAGGCGGTGAGCTGAAGCTTGGGGCGGGCACGCTCTATCGCTCGCTCCAGCGGATGCAGGAGCAGGGATTGATCGTCGAAGTCAGCCAGCGGCAGCGCCCGGCGCGGGAGCTGGACGATGAGCGGCGGCGCTATTACCGGATCACGCCGTTTGGCGAGGCCGTGGCTCGCGCCGAGGCGCGGCGCCTGGCGCGGCTGCTCAAGCTGGCGCGGGCGAGCGGCCTGGCCACCGGGAGGGCGTGATGCGCTTCTACCGAATTCTGTTGCGCCTCTATCCGGCATCGTTTCGCGCCGAGTACGGCGAGCAGCTGTGCGTGGTCCTCGAGGAGCGACTGCGCGTTGCAGGCGGTGTGTGGGCGCGGGTCTGGTGTTGGATCGACACATTGCTGGAGCTTCCGGCAGGCGCAGCCCAGGTGCATTGGGACATCCTGGGGCAGGACGTGCGCTATACGGCGCGCACACTGGCGCGCAGCCCAGGCTTCACGCTCACGGCAATCCTGGTCACAGCACTAGGGATCGGCGCGACGACTGCCACGTTCTCCATCACCGACCACGTCTTGCTCCGCCCGCTTCCGTTTGCCAATTCGGATCAACTGGTGCGGTTGTGGGAGAGCCCACCAGGCTACACGCAGATGGAGCTGTCTCCTCCGAACTACCGCGACTGGAAGCAGATGAGCAGCTCCTTCGAATCCATGGGGGCATACACGGGGAGAGCGGCCAATCTGATTGGTCATCGGGAGCCGCAGCGCGTGGAGCTTACGCTTGTCACGTCGGAAGTGTTCGGCATCCTGGGAGCCCGGCCGATTACGGGGCGACGTTTCACGCCAGAAGACGACCGAGACGGAGCTCCCGGAACCGTCGTCTTGAGCTACGACTTCTGGCAGAGCTATTTCGGAGGCGGTCGTGTGCTCGGCAAGAAGATTCTCTTGGATGGCTCGCCGCATACCGTCATTGGCGTGATGCCCCAGAGCTTTCACTTTCCCAACCGCGACGCTCTGCTCTGGAGGCCGATGCAACTCGGTCCGGCGGACATGGAAGATAGGAACAACAACGAGCTCTATGCAGTGGCCCGGCTGAAGGCGGACGTCTCGCTGAATCAGGCGCGGAGCGACATGAGCCGCATCGCCGCTCGACTCGAGCGTGCGTATCCGGTGGAGAACGCGCAGACTGGGGCCACCGTGAATCTGGTGCGAGATGAGATTTCGAGCCAATCGCGGCTTTTGCTCGTGGTTCTGCTAGGGGCTTCCCTGTGCCTGCTCCTGATTGCCTGCACGAACGTTGCGAACCTGTTCCTTGCGAGGGCACTGGCGCGGCGGCGAGAGTTGGCGGTCCGGACGGCGTTGGGCGCTGGAAGGGAACGGCTCACCCGGCAACTGCTCACGGAGAGCCTGTGCATTGCCGTCCTCGGCGGGTTGCTGGGCGCTCTCGTTGCGCTTCTTGGGCTGTCGTTGTTGACTCGCCTGGTGCCGAGCAATCTGCCCATCGCTCAGACGCCCTCCCTGGACCTCCGCGTGATGGGCTTTGCGGCGATGCTGACGGCCCTCACAGGTATTGGCTTCGGCATTATGCCTGCGTTCAAGGTGTGCCGGGACACCGGCGCCGAAGGCCTGCGTGAAGGCGCGCGCGCAGGAGGCGGCTTCAAAGAACGGCTGCGTTCGATGCTGGTGATTGCCGAGGTCAGCGCGTCCGTAGTTCTGCTCGTCTGTGCAGGGCTGTTGCTGCGGGCGCTGTGGCAGGTGCAGGCCGTGGATCCCGGGTTCCATCGCGAGAACGTGCTTACCATGCGCACGGCGCTGCCGCTTCCAAAGTATGCGACGGTAACTGCGCGTCATCAGTTCTACTCGAACGTGCTGACTGAGGTGCGGGCCTTGCCAGGAGTCAGCCATGCGGCCTACATCAGTTATCTCCCGATGGTGATGCGCGGGGGAATCTGGCCGGTCTCGCTCGACGGCATGCCCACCGATCGAGCGGGAACGACCACGGCGAGCTTGCGCTACGTCACTCCCGGATTCTTGTCTGCGTTAGGGATTCCCGTAAAGATGGGCCGCGATGTGAGCGAGTCGGACACCCAGCAGTCGCCCTACGTTGCCGTCGTCAGCGAGTCGTTCGCGCAGCGCTTCTGGCCCGGTCAGGATCCCATGGCGCGGCGCTTCGAGTTTGCGCTTGCTGAAAGGGCCGTCGTTGGAGTCGTCGGCAACATTCGCGTTCGCGGTCTCGAGCGGAACAGTGAGCCGCAAGTCTATCTACCGTATCAGCAGGTTCCCGACGGCGCGATTCTCGGTTATACCCCGAAGGATCTCCTCATTCGCACGGCTGGCAGCCCCGAGAGGCTGATGCCCGAGGTTCACCGGATCGTGCGCAGCGCGGACCCTGAACAGCCGATCTCCGACGTACGCCTGCTGGCCGAGATCGTGGATCAGGAGACGGCGTCCCGCCAGTCGCAATCGCGCGTAATCGTCGCGTTTGCAGCAGCGGCCGTCTTGCTGGCCGGCATCGGGATTCACGGCTTGCTGGCGTATACCGTGTCGCAGCGCACACAGGAGATCGGTGTGCGAATCGCGCTGGGCGCCCAGCGGCATGACATCATGGGGCTCGTCATGTGGCACGGGGCAATGCTTGCCTGCGCAGGTGTCTTGCTCGGCGCTGGGCTGGCGTATGTGGCGGGACGCTCGATGGAGGCTCTTCTGGCCGGAATCAGACCGGCGGACGCAATCACCTTCAGCGCAGCAGTGGGCTTGTCGCTGCTGATGACACTCGCGGGAAGCCTGTTGCCAGCGCTGCGTGCCGTTCGTCTGGATCCGACAACAGCCATTCGCGCGGAATAGTGACTGGCCGCGGGCTGGCACAAGCTTGGCGCCGGACTCGCCCCGGTTACCTCTGAGACATGTCTTAAACGTACATCATCATGTACGTCTACGCAACGGGTCCGACGAGGTGGCGCGCTCCTTTCGATGGAAACGGCCGCAGGTCGCCGATCTATTCATGAAAATGCTGTAATAAGTCATGGCTAGTGAGCTGTCGGAGCTGACCGTTGACGACGCCGTTGGTTGGCGCAGGTGGCTGCGAAAACACCACGCGACTTCGGCGGGGCGATGGCTGGTGATCGCCAAGAAGGGCGTGACCGATCCCACGAGCCTCACCTACGATCAGGCACTCGATGAAGCGCTGTGCCATGGGTGGATCGATGGCCAGGGGCGGCGCAGGGACGAGACCACCTACTACCAGCGCTTCACCCCGCGCCGGGCACGGAGTCCCTGGTCAAAGCGCAATGTTGGTCTTGTCCAACGCCTGGAGCGCGAAGGCCGGATGCACCCGGCCGGCCTGACCGAAGTTGAGCGCGCGAAGGCGGACGGACGCTGGGACGCCGCGTACGCTGGTCAGGCCGGCATCGAGGTGCCGGCTGATCTGGCTGCCGCAATGGTCGCAGAGCCCAGGGCTCAGGCGATGTTTGACATCCTCACGAAGCAGAACAGGTTCGCAATCTTGTACCGAATCGCAACCGCCAAGCGCCCCGACACTCGAGTCCGTCGCATCGAGCAGTTCGTCGCCATGCTCGCCGGCGGCAAGACGATCTACCCGCAGAAGCGCAAGCTCGCCGATTGACTCGCTCGAGCGAAGTCTGTGGTGGCGGAGGAGTGCGACGGCGGTTCTGCAGCGTCGGCCGGTCCGCCATGCCCTGAATCCCAGCGTATTGAGAGTACGTCTCTGGTGCGAGACGCGTGTAAGATCGTGCGGACGGCCGGCGGGAGCCGTCAGACTGGAGCACGACTGTGATTCGACCGGCGATTGCCTACGCCGCCCGGGCCGTTCACCTGGCAGCCCTCCTGATCATCGTCTTGGTGCTCGGCTCGACCGTCGCCGCGCAGCTCGCGTCGCGACCTGTGAGCGAGTGGGAGAAGGTGCTCGACGCCCCAGAGCGCCTGACGGGCCTGAGGGCCGACGCGGTGGTGGACGCGCTGAAGCTGGAGCCGGAGGATGTCGTGGCCGACCTCGGCGCAGGCACCGGGCCGTTCGTGGTGCCGTTGGGGAAGGCCGTGTCCGCGGGAACGGTCTACGCCGTCGAGATCGACGAGGAGTTCTTCCCGCGCATCCGGCAGCGGGCCGACGCCGCGGGGCTGGCGAACGTGCGCACCGTGGTTGGCGGGTTCACCGATCCGCGGCTGCCCGCGCGGGACGTGGACGTGGCGTTCATGCACGACGTGCTGCACCACATCGAGGACCGGGCGGCGTACGTCCGCGCGCTCGCGACCTACCTGAAGCCGGCCGCGCGGATCGCCATCATCGACTACGATCCCGCCCGGAGCCCACATCGCGACGAGCCGGCCATGCTAGTGTCCCTGAAGCAGGCGCAGGCGCTGCTGCGGGAGGTCGGCTTCACGTCCGTCGAGGAGGTCGCGCTGTTCGACGACAAGTGGTTCGCGATCTTCCGCCGCAGCGGCCACTAGGATACGCGCCCCCGTCCCTGATACCGCGCGACCTTTGCGCACCTGGCAGCCGTTTCATATTGAAAACCTCATCATCGGCGGCGAATAGGAGACGGAATGAGAATGAAGCCGATCACGCCACATCTCTGGTTCGACAAGGAAGCGAAGGAAGCGGCGGAGTTCTACTGCTCGATCTTCCCGAACTCCAAAGTCACCAATGTCACGACACTCCGTGATACGCCCTCCGGGGACTGCGATGTTGTGTCGTTCGAGCTGGCAGGCCAGCCCTTCATGGCGATCAGCGCCGGTCCGCTGTTCACGTTCAACGAGGCGATTTCCTTCAGGGTGTCTTGCGACACCCAGGAGGAGATCGATCGTTATTGGGAGAAGCTGTCGGCAGAGCCGGCGGCCGAGCAGTGCGGCTGGCTCAAAGACAAGTACGGGTTGTCGTGGCAGATCGTCCCGGCGACGTTGGACGAGATGATGCGTGCCGGCTCCAGCGAGCAGATCGCACGCGTGACACAGGCGTTCTTGCAGATGAAGAAATTCGACCTCGACGCGCTCCGGCGGGCCTACGATGGTTGACGGATGACGAGGCTTCGGGGGCGGAGTGACGGCTACGGTGGCACCCTCGGCGTCGCTGCCCGGGTGCTACAGCGGTAGATAGCGGACCTGTCCTTCCCACTCGCCTTCGAGGCTGCACTCTACGATCAAGAGCAGGTCCTCAATCGCGCGACCGACAGCGACACTAGGCTCCACTTCGAAGACCCCAGGCATCGGCTGCGCGGACCGGACGCGATCGTAGGCATGCTTGGTAATGGTCGCCACGTCGTGTGTCACCAGCACGCGCCCTTCGTTGGCGGCCCATTCGAGCACGGCGGCATCATCCGCGCCAGAGAGTCCGGCATCCTGGACCCGACGGATGTCGAGATCTGGCTTTTGGCGCATCAAGCCGCGGACGATATCGTTGTTGAAGTTTTCGTCTGCCGCCAGTCGCAGCACGAGGGACTCGCGGGCTATCGGCGCCGGGCCAGGAGACGGTCGCGTATGCCAGACGCGTCGAAGCGCCGCTCGTTCCCCTCGCGGACCTGCGCGGCCTGTTGCTGGCGTACGGTGATGTACGCTCGGATCTCAGCCTGATGTCGCAGATAGTAGGCAATCACCGAGTAGGCATCGGCCAAGGTGACGGACGGATACTGCTGAACGATTTCCTCCGGGGTCGCACCTGCGTGGAAGGCGGCGACGAGCGTGTCCAACGTCACGCGCGTACCGCCGACACGGATAACCCCATGTGGGTCGGTATGGATGGGAACCGGCTGGATCGTCTCAGTCGCGCTCACGTCAAATACTCCAATGCTGATTATACGCGCGGCATCTCGCGAGAGCGAAAGGGAAGGCGGCGAGCTGTCCTGTCAGCTGAGCTGTGGTCCCTTCCGAAGCGAATGGTGGCTCACCGTTCTGAGGGCCGCCATTGGTGCGCACCGTTGACACCTGTCCTTGATACGCCACCCGTCATCGGGACGGCCATTGCTGAACCTCTCCTCGGGCGCACGCTCTGAGGGGCTCGGGCATTTGACGTGACGTCACGCCGAGTATCGACAGATACTATGGCAGCACGGCTCCCATGTCGCTCATGTTCGCCGCGAGACGGCGTTCTGAGCCGGCAGCGTGAGTCGCGCGCGCGTGCCGCCCATCGGCGATTCGTGGAGCGAAACCGATCCGCCATACAGCTCGGCGAGATCGCGCACGATCGCCAGACCGAGGCCGGAGCCCTGCGCTGCTTCGTCGGCGCGAACGCCGCGCCGCATGACCGCCTCTCGCAACGACGGCGCGATTCCAGGGCCGTCGTCATCAACCGCAATCACGATCTCCTCGCCTTCCCTCGCGCAGGTAAGCCTGACCTCGGTGCGAGCCCACTTGTAGGCATTGTCGAGTAGGTTGCCGAGCATCTCGTCGAGATCTTCTCGCTGTCCCCGAAAGGCGTGCGACGCACGCGCCTGGATCTCCATGCGGAGGCCTCGGTCGGCATGCAGACGCTGAAGCGCGCGGACCAGCCCTTCGGCAGATTCGGTGATCGACGCGCGCGCCGCAGCCGACACGGAGGAAGCGGCGGATCGCGCGTGCGCCAGGTGATAGTCGATCTGCCGCCCCATGCGATCAATCTGTTGATCGATCGCTGTGGCAAGCTGCTCATGTCCTGCCGCTCGCGCCTGCTGCGCCTCCTGCCCCAGCACCGCCAGCGGCGTCTTCAGGCCATGCGCGAGGTTGCCGGCCTTGGCGATGGCGCGCGCGACACGCCGCTCGCGCTCGTCGAGTAGCGCGTTCAGGTCGTCGACCAGGGGTTGCACCTCTGCCGGATAGCTGCCGCCGACGCGCGCGTCCACGCCTCTGTGTACCGCCGCGAGGCGGGTGCGCAGCTGCGTGATCGGCGACATGCCGCGCCGGACCTGCAGCAATCCGACGAGCATGCAGAGCACGCCGACCAGTGCCGTCGCAGGCGTGTGCCGGAATGTCGAGTGAAACACAACCGGCGCGGACGGGTGCTGAATGACGGAGGTGAGAAGGCCGTGCGCGATCATGAACAGGCCGATGGTCCAGAGGATGCCGCCCAGCAGGAGGCGCGCTTTGAGCGAGAGATGACTCATGCGATTCGGTAGCCCAGGCCGCGCACGGTTTCAATGAACGACGCGCCCAGCTTGCGGCGCAGGCGCGCGATGAACACCTCGACCGTGTTCGAGTCGCGATCGAAGCCCTGCGCGTAAATGTGCTCCGTGAGCTCCGCCTGAGACACGGCGCGTCCCCGATGGTGCATCAGGTACGAGAGCACGCGGAACTCGTGACTCGTGAGCTTCACCGGCGCGCCGTCTCGCGTGACGCGTGACACCCGCGGATCCAGCATGACGCGGCCCGCGCGAAGCTCCGGCGTGACGTGGCCGCTGGCGCGGCGCATCAGCGCGCGCAGGCGCGCGAGCACTTCCTCGATGCGAAACGGCTTCGACACGTAGTCGTCCGCGCCACCGTCGATCCCCCGTACCTTCTCGTGCCAGCTGCCGCGAGCCGTGAGCACCAGCACGGGTGTCGCGAGGCCTCGGTCGCGCCACGTCCGCAACAGCGTCAGGCCGTCCATCTTTGGCAGCCCCAGATCGAGAACCACCGCGTCGTACGGCTCCGTGTGCGCCAGAAAGTCCGCGCGCTCGCCATCGGCGGCGTGGTCGACGGCATACCCGGCCTCCGCGATGGACGCGGTGAGCTGCTTCGCGAGCGACGCCTCGTCCTCAACGACAAGAATTCGCATCCGACCTCAGCCCTTTATAGCGCAGTCGGAGCTGAACGGCAGCTGAACGGCGCGTTCAGGTGCCATTCAACCGCGCCTGGCTACGCTGTTTTCCAGCGGCAGCGTCGACCAATGGGAGAACAACCGCGACACAACGGAGGCGCACATGACTAACCGGTCGCTCTACCCCGACACCGGCCACGACACCGGTGCGGGGTCCGATCGCGAATCGACCAGCGGTCTACCACGCTGGGTGTGGGTGTCGGGGATCATCGTGGCCGTCGTGGTCCTGGCGGTTGTCGCCATCATGCTCATCGGCGGCGGCCACGGACCCAGGCTTCACGGATGATCCCGTACGGGCCGCGCAAGTAGGGAAGCAGCGTGCCAAACACGAGGGGCACCAGCCGTCCGGCGTCATGCATCCAGCCAAACCCAAGCACCGCGGTAGGACGACTCACCATGGGATTTGCGATACAAGTCAGCGACGTCGTCAAGACATATCCGCTGGCCGCCGGCAATCTCGTCGCCGTTGATCACCTCAGCCTCGACATCTCGCAGGGCGAGTTCGTCGCGATCGTCGGGCGGTCGGGCAGTGGTAAGACGACGTTGATGAATCTGCTCGCCGGTATCGATCGGCCCACGTCGGGAGTGGTTCATGCAGCGGGCGCCGATCTTGGTTCATTGTCGGAGTCCGGACTGGCCGCCTGGAGGGGCCGCAACGTCGGGCTGGTGTTCCAGTTCTTCCAGCTGCTGCCGACACTGACCGCGGCGGAGAACGTGATGCTGCCGATGGACTTCGCCGTGAAGATCCCCGTTGGTGAACGCCGCGATCGTGCGCTGCAGCTACTGGAACGCGTTGGCATCGGTGACCAGGCCGACAAACTGCCCGCCACGCTATCGGGCGGCCAGCAGCAACGCGCGGCGATCGCGCGGGCGCTGGCCAATGATCCACCGCTGCTACTGGCCGACGAGCCGACTGGCAACCTCGACTCCCACACGGCCGACGCCGTCTTGAAGCTGTTCGCCGATCTGCACACCGAAGGACGGACCATCGTGGTGGTCACTCATGAACGCGATATCAGGTCGCTCGTCGGAAGAGAGGTCACCCTGATGGACGGCCGAATCGTCGCCGACGAGCGGACGGGGGTGTTGGTGTGAGCAGCTTACTGATAGTCAAGTTGCGCAGGGACCTCCGGGCGACCTGGGGCCGGATCGCACTGATGGTCGTCGCGATCGCGGTCAGTCTGACGATGTTCAGCGCGGTGCTCTATGCCTGGAGCGTCATCGACAGGGAGACGGAACAGGCGTACCTGAGCACCGAGCCGGCATCGGCAACGATCCGATTCGGCCCCGCCATCGACGCCGAGGAGATGGCGGCGATCGCAGCGGAGGCACGTACGCAGCCGGGCGTCATCGAGGCGACCGGGCGCACCGTGTTCACCAGTGAGATCGAGGTGAACGGCCATGTGCGGGAGATCCCGCTGCAGGTGTTCGCCGCAGCGCCCGACGATCCGATGCGGATGGCGAACGTCGGGGTGCGGCAGGGCAGCTGGCCCCCTGCCCCTGGGGACGTCTTCATCAGACGCGACTCTTTCAGCCTGCTGGACGTGGCGGTTGGCGACACCATCACCGTCGAGACACCTGACGGCGAACCTGCGCAGCTCCGGGTAGCGGATACCGTGTACGACCCCAGCCTCGCGCCCGCGCCCCAGCAGCAGACAGGGCAGGGCTATCTGTCTACGGCGTCGCTGGCCGCGCTCGGGGAGCCGGACGTCTTTGACCAGTTGAAGATCCAGGTCGCCGACCCGGGGCAGGCGACGCCGAGCCGAGACCGCGATGCCATCGTGGCCGTTGCCGGCGACGTCGCCACGTGGCTACAGCAAGAACACGGGCTGGCGATCCGGGAGATCCAAGTTCCCGAGCCCTATGCGCACCCCCACCAAGGGCAGGCCGAGGCCCTCCTGAGCACGCTGCTCATCGGCGCGGGGTCTGCCCTGTTGCTCAGCACGATCCTGGTCGCCAACATGCTCAATGGCCTGTTCACCCAGCAGATACCGCAGATCGGCATCATGAAGGCGATCGGTGCGCGATCCGGCCGTATTGGGCGCCTGTACCTGGCGATGACGCTGACGGTGGCTGGGGCGGCCACCCTGCTCGCGCTAGTCCCAGGCATCCTGATCGGCCGCGTCTTTGTCCCCAATGTCTTCGCGTTTCTGGGCATCGAGGCTGCCAGCCTCGCGGCTGCCTGGTGGACGTACCTGGTGGTCCTCGCCGCCGGCCTCGTCCTCCCAGTGTTGATGGCCGCGGTACCGCTGGTCAAAACCAGCCGCACCACCGTACGGGCGGCGATCGACCATCGTGGCCTTGGCTCGAACCCGCGCGTGTCGACCGGCTTCCTCGCCCGGCTTGGTCGTCTTCCCCGCGTCGACCGTGGTCTGCTCCTGGCGCTGCGCAACACCATCCGGCGTCCTGCCCGGTTCCTGCTGTCCGTTGGGCTGCTGGCCAGCGCGGGCATGGTATTCGTCGCCGGAATGTCCGCACGCGAAGGTACCGCGGCAGTCGCCGAGGAAGCCACCGACAAGCTCAAATGGGATGTCGTGGTGCAGCTCACCGGCTCGATCTCGGTGGACGCGCTCGCCCCGATGCTCGAGCAGGTGCCAGACGTCAGGCGGATCGAAGGCTGGACCGGCGCAGCGGCCGGCGTCTACGGGCCAGGACAGTTCCCGCTCTCGCGCACCTATCCCGACCAGGGGCACGGCCGCGTCTCGGTGACCGCGGTTCCCGCGGACGCCACCATGTTCACACCTCCGAAGCTGCTGGAGGGCCGCTGGCTGAGGCCTGGTGAAACCGGGGCGATCGTGCTCAGCCAGGTCATCCTCGTTACCACCGACTTCGACGTCCGAGCCGGTGACACCGTTGAACTGTCCATCGCTGGCGAGTCCACCAACTGGCGCGTCGTAGGCATCGCGGAAGAAAGGGGCCACGTCGGCGGCGCGTACGTGACGGCCGAAGGCCTCGCCAAAGCCATGGAGCAGCCGCTTTGGTCGAACACGCTGCGCATCGCCACGGATGGCCACGACGAGCAGACCCGCGAAGCCGTCTCCAAGGCTGTTGGCAAGCGCCTTACCGGCGCGGGGATCGACGTGCGATCCGCGGAATCGGTAGGCCGGTCGGAAGCCTCTACCGGAGGGCACCTGGAACCCATCCTGGTAATTCTCCTGGCGACCGCCCTTCCGATGGGGATCATCGGCTGCATCGGTCTGGCCTCGACGATGGGCACCAACGTCCTCGAGCGGATCCGCGAGTTCGGCGTCATGCACGCCATCGGGGCACGCCCTAAGACCGTGCGCCGCATCGTCGTCGCCGAAGGCGTCTTCATCGCCCTCGCGAGTTGCCTGCTGGCGGTCATCCCAGCTCTGGGGCTCACCCTGGCCATGAACGCCGTGCTCGGCAACCTCTTCGTGAACGCGCCGCTACCCTTTCGGTTCTCCATCCTTGCTGCCGCCGTCTGGACTGTGCTGATCATCCTCGGCGCGATACTTGCCACCGACGCAGCAGCAACCCGCGCCTCCCGCATCACCGTCCGCGAAGCCCTCGCCTACCTCTGACATGACAACGACACCGAGGCGATCAGGTCGGCGCGACTTAGCGAACCCTTGATAACGACGCGCGATAGAGAGGAACCGGAACATGGCCGACTGGTCCTGCCGAGCACCGATGAAGCAACTGTTCAGGATGCTGCCCCTGGCGGTCGCGACGGCGATGGTCGCCACTGCGTGCAGCCGCGATAGCGGTGCCGCCGACCCCGCCCCCGCTGTCCCCGATGACCAGGCAGCCACCGACCGCGAGCCGGACGACACCCTCACTGTCTACGCGCGCGACCGGGAGATCGCCGAGCCTTTGTTCGACCAGTTCGAGCGGCAGACCAGGATAAAGGTCCGGGCCCGCTGGGGGAACCCGATCGACCTGGCCGACCAGATCCTCGAGGACGGCGCCAACTCGCCCGCCGACGTGTTCTATGGACCGCTTAGCGACGCCCTCGGGTCGCTGAGTGCCGCCGGGCGGCTCGCCACGCTCTCCGACCAGCAGCTCGATCGGATACCCGCGGCGTACCGGTCCCCTGACGGCACCTGGGTGGGGACCTCCGGCCGGGCGCACGTCGTGTTCTACAACACCGACAAGCTAAGGAAAGACGACGTCCCCGACTCAATCCTGGGGTTCACCGATCCCGCCTGGCGTGGTCGCATCGGTTGGGATCCCACCAGCCGCTCCCTGCAGGATGTCATCACTGCGCTGCGCCAGATCGAGGGCGAGGAGGAGGCGCGGGCGTGGCTCGAGGGCATCCAGGCAAACGCGCCCGCGGTGTTCCAAGGCGCCACGCCGATCGTCGCTGCCGTGGCCGCAGGCGAGATCATCGACGTCGGCTTCGGGAGTCACTCTTATCTCGACGACCAGCAGGCCGAGGACGACGCCATGAACGTCGCGGCCAAGTTCTACGGCGGTGATCCCGGAGGTCTCCTCAACGTGGCCGGCGTCGGCATCATCGAGGGCACCGACAAAGAGGCTGCGGCCAGCGCCTTCGTCGACTTCATGCTGTCGCAGATCGTCGGGCAGTACTACGCCGAGGACACTACCGAGATCCCGGTGCTCGAGGGCGTCGAGCCGCGCAAGGGCAGTCCGACGGCCGACGATCTGACCGTGCCGGGCCTCGACGTGCGGCAGTTCGAGGAACTGGATGGCGCTCGCCGGCTGCTCAGCGAGGTCGGGATCATCATGTGACGCGGCCGCGACGCTCTTCCCGCTGAACGGCACCTGAACGGCGCGTTCAGGTCGCATTCAACCGCGCCGGATTACGCTGTCCGCCAACGCCAGCGTCATGACAGGAGCACATCCATGATCCAGACCAGAATCACTCGCGCGCTGTTGGCCTGCGTGGCGGCCGTCATCACCGCCTGGGCCGCAGCCGGCGTTTCCGTGGCCGCCCAGGCCGCTACCCCAGGCCGGCCGGATCTGACCGGGCAGTGGCAGTTGAACAAGGACCTCAGTGACGACGCCCAAGAGAAACTCCAAAGCAGGGGAGGCGCTGGCGAGCATGCCGGTCGCGGCGGTGGCGGTCATGGACCAGGCCGCCATGGCGGCGGGCGTGCAGAGGAAGAGATGGGCCCAGAGATGAAGGAGGCGCACGACCTGATCCTGAACGCGCCAATCCACTTCGTCCTGACGCAAGACGGGCAGAAAGTCGTGCTGACGGAGCCCGACGGACACGTGCGGGCGTTGCCCACGAATAATCGCCCGGTGAAGGTTGATGGGCGAGACGTCCGGACGCGGTGGGAGAGCAACCGACTCGTGTCAGAGACCACCGTCGGGAATGCCAAAGTCATCGAGACGTACGAGCGATCGCCGAGCCCGCCTCAACTGCTTGTGACGGTGAAGATCGAGATGCCGCGACGGGACGTGAGCCTTCGCCGCGTGTACGACGCGGTCACGGAGCAACCATCCATCCCGAGGGAAAACGCGCAGAAGGAGACAGAGGCTGAAAGGGGAAGCATGTCCTGGGCGCTCCCCGCCGGCGGGGCGGTTCTCGGAGGTGGTGTGGGATTCGCTTTGGGTGGCCCGATCGGAGCGTTGATCGGCGTCAAAGCCGGCGCCGTCAAAGGATGGTTGATAGGGAAGCACTTCTGACGCCCCTCGGGCAGTTCGTCGATCGCATCCCTGACGCTGACGTGCTGCGAGATCAGAATGACGCCAGGGCTCGTGCGCTGTTGGATGAACGCTGTAAAGTGCCGTGGCATGGTGCGGCGATCGTGAGTCACGAGGATCCGCCCTTCGTCCGCGGCACGACGAAGGACCTCTTCGTCGGTGAGACCCGCCAGGTGGGCTTCACGTGCGGTCTGAAAATCGATGGCTGACTCTCGACGAAGCAGTCCCGATACGATGTCTTCGTTGAGATCCGCATCGGCCTGGAAGCGGACCTTCATCGACGTGACGTCTTGCGGTCCTGCTTCATCTGCGAGAGCCGTTCGAACAGCGGCGGATTCGCGTCACGGGCGTTGGACCTGATCTCAGCGGCCTGTCTGGCGAATGCGTGCTCAGAAGCATCAAGATACCGATCGATGTCCTCCTCATGCGCAAGATAGTATGTGATGGCGCCGTACACGTGCTCGAGCGTCAGGAGAGGAAAAGAGTGCTTGATGGACTCGGGCGACGCGCCGCGCTTGAAGGCCCAGACCACCGAGTCCAACGATACGCGGGTCCCGGCCACCCAATACCCGCCATCTCGTTCTTCAATGTATGGCTTCTCCACGCCGCTCATCACTCCTTTTCAGCCCAAAGCGACATCTGCGCCCAGCAGAGTCCATTGTGCCAGTGCTCGAAGGACGCGATGGCTCCGCCAAAGAAACAAAGACCCAGGCTGTCAGATTCCGATGGCGCTCTGCGGCTGGATTGAGGGGATTCGAACCCCGCAAAGAAAGGATACACCTCGAGATCCGGTTCAGAGCGACAGAGTCGGTCAGAGGTCCTTCGAGAATTCGAACTCGCTAAGCACTAGAGAGAGCTGGGCTTACAAGTCTTCTGAGAAGCGACGAGGTGAATGGGGTGAGTGAGGGGATTCGAACCCCCAACATCCGGAGCCACAGTCCGGCGCTCTGCCCTTGAGCTACACTCACCACGCTGGCGGCGGGGCGTCCGGCCGGGCGACGCGAGCCGCATGGCACGCGATATCGCTCACGCCCGAACGCGAAAGTTTACCATTCCAGTGGACTAGGCGGCAACCACCAACGGCCCGCACGGGAGGCTGAACCAACCTCTTTACCTCGAACCTCTCACCTCGAATCTCTTACCTGTCTTTGCTCAATCTTGGCCCACGTGTCCCGGAGCGTCACCGTCCGATTGAAGACGAGGCGGCCACGCACGGAGTCTGCATCCACAACGAAATATCCGAGACGCTCGAACTGGTAGCGGCTGCCGGCGGGGGCGTCGGCCAGCGACGGCTCGACCCAGCTGTCGGTGAGCGCCTCGAGCGACGTCGGGCTGACGTCCTCGACGAGCGGTCGGTCGCGTCCCGGCTGCTCGACGCTGAAGAGCCGATCGTAGCGCCGCACCTCGGCAGGCAGAGCGTGGCCAGCCGAGACCCAGTGGATGGTGCCCTTCACCCGTCGCTTCGCCTGCGGTCCGGATCCGCTCTTGGTCTCGGGGTCGTAGGTGCAGTGCAACGCCGTAATCTCACCATGCTCGTCCTTGACCACGTCGACGCATTTGATGATGTAGGCGTAGCGCAGGCGCACCTCGGCGCCGGGCGAGAGGCGATGATACTTGGGGGGCGGCACCTCGCGGAAGTCGTCACGATCGATGTAGAGCTCACGCGAGAAGGGCACCTTGCGTGTTCCAGCCGAGTCGTCTTCTGGATTGTTGATGGCGTCGAGCTCTTCGACCTCGCCCTCGGGATAGTTGAGGAGCACGACCTTGATGGGACGCAGCACGCCCATCACGCGCAGGGCGCGCGCATTCAAGTGTTCGCGGAGGCAGTGCTCCAGCAACGCGAGATCCACGACGCCCTCGCTCTTGTCGACACCAATGCGCCCGCAGAAATCGCGTATCGCCTCCGGCGTGTAGCCGCGACGCCGCAAACCGGCCAGCGTTGGCAGGCGCGGATCGTCCCACCCGGTGACGTGCCCTTCGGTCACGAGCTGGGCGAGCTTGCGCTTGCTCGTAATCGTGTACGAGAGATTGAGACGGGCGAACTCGATCTGCTGCGGCGGGTCCACGAAGTCCAGCTGCGCAATGACCCAATCGTACAGCGGCCGATGATCCTCGAACTCGAGGGTGCACAGCGAGTGCGTGATCTGCTCGAAGGCGTCAGACAGCGGGTGCGCGTAATCGTACGTCGGATAAATGCACCACGCATCCCCCGTTCGATGGTGCGTCGCGTGCCGGATCCGATACAGCGTCGGATCCCGCATGTTGATGTTCGGCGAGGCCATGTCGATCTTGGCACGCAGCACGTGCATACCATCAGGGAACTCACCCTGACGCATGCGGTCGAGCAGATCGAGGTTCTCTTCGACACTGCGGTTGCGATACGGACTCTCTCGCCCCGGGTCGGTGAGCGTGCCGCGATAGTCTCGAATCTCCTCCGCCGTCAGGCTGTCGACGTACGCCTTGCCCTGGCGCACGAGCGCCACCGCGCACTGATAGAGCCGCTCGAAGTAGTCGGACGCGTAGAATTCGCGATCGCCCCAGTCGAACCGCAGCCAGTGAATGTCTTCCCGGATGGCGTCGACGTACTCGACGTTCTCTTTGGCAGGGTTGGTGTCGTCGAACCGGAGGTTGCAGAGGCCGGCAAACTCCTCGGCGACACCGAAGTCCAGGCAGATGGCCTTGGCGTGCCCAATATGCAGATACCCGTTGGGCTCCGGCGGAAATCGGGTATGAACGCGCCCCTGGCGCCGCCCGCGTCGCACGTCGTCGGTAACGATCTGACGAACGAAATCCACCGGGGCGCCGGACGCTGCCCTTGGCTCCGGTGGGCCAGTGCGCTTCGTTTCCACGGGGGCTTCCGACTCGGGGGCGCTCATCACCCCAGTGTACTGGAAGCATCGGCCGGCCGGGAAGAGCCCAGCGCGTGGCGCGCGCCACGCTAATACTGGCGAACCAGCGAGGGGGCTCTGCCGTCGATTTATCCGCGCGAGCGGCGGGGACATCGACAGCAGAGACCCTTGGCTGGTTACGCGTGCGGCATCCGAAAGACCTGTCCTGGATGGATGAAGTCGGGATCCTTGATCTTGTCCTTGTTGGCCTCGTAAATCTTGGCCCACTTCCTCCCGTCACCCAATTGGCGCGTGGCGATTTTCCAGAGAGTGTCTCCCGCGACGACGGTGTAGGTCAGCGCCCTTCCGAGAGGACGAGCGTTGGATGTCACCGGCGAGGCGCCCAACTGTAGGTGAGAGACGTCAATGTGTGTCTTGGGGCTTTCTCCGCGACGTCCCATCGAGCTGGCGCTGCTACGCTTGAAGATGAGTGCCTCCTCGTACTCGTTATCAGCTGAGCGAAAAATGCTCATGCCCTCCCCTCCTTTGATACTCCTTCTTGGTGCCAGCTGTCGGGCGATGCTAGCGCTAGAGTGGACCGGTCGTCAAACTCAGCCATGCAGCGGGGAGGCGGGAGACAGATCTGTGCCCACGCTCTCTTGTCTGGAACAGTTTTGTTGCCATTACCTCGGCACTATGCGCTCCAGGTCGTCTCATTCCTGTGCTGCGACGTATTTGTGGGATTGTGGGACGAAAATTGATTCTCGATGTGCGCGAGACCGACTGCGCTGACCTTGGGCGCATGACCGAGCTTGGCTCTCATCGTTGGAGCGGCGGCAGGACAACCGCGTAAATTCTTGGTTTTGCCTCGTTGGCGGCCGGAATGCGCCTCTCGCGGGCGTAACATGGCGACAGTTTTGTTGTAGCGCGAAGGTCAATCTACCTTTGTGTCAATCGCCACACCCTCCAGCCGTGTGACCGGACAACAAGATTCCCCGGTTTTTCGGGTGTTACCGCCAATTCACTGCAATAACGTGGCAGAAGGGCATTCGGGCCCACGTCTTGCTCCTATGAGCCTCGTCCTAAGGCTCGAGTCAGGCGTAGAAGTCATTCTCGGGTCGCTTCCTGTCTTCGTCTATGAAGCCCTTACGGCGGAGGCTCGTTCAACTTTTCGCTGGTGACACGTCTATGAAGACTGCTTTACCCATGGTGCGACGTTTGTTCCACGTAGGTCTTGTTGCGGCTGTCGGAGTGCTGTGGCTCGGAGGATCCGCAGGCGCTCAGACCGAGACGGCGGAGCCCGCGGAGCCCGCGGGCAACGAGGGCAAGATTTCTCTGGGAGCTGGGATCGATATCGGTTCTGCGTACTTCTTCCGCGGCATTGTCCAGGAGACCGACGGGTTCATTGGGCAGCCATTTCTCGAGGGCGGCCTCACGCTGTACGAAGGCGACGGCGGCCTGACCAGCGCCTCGGTCACAGGGGGAGTCTGGAACAGCATGCACTCCGGGCCGACCGGTCTCGACGGGGACAATGGCGATCCGGAGCTGTGGTACGAAGCAGACTTCTACGCGTCACTTGCCCTGGGGCTCCAGGGCGATATGGAAACGTCGCTGACCTATACGGCGTACATGAGCCCAAACAGCGTCTTCGGCACCGTCAAGGAGGTTGCCGTTGGGTTCGCTCACGGGGGGCTCATGCTGAGCCCTTCCGCGACGATTGCGTTTGAAACCGACGGGCAAGCGGACGGCGGATCGAACGAGGGCGTCTACCTGGAGCTCGGTGCCGAGGCGCCCATTCCGCTCGGCGTCGATTCACCGGTCAGCCTGTCGGTGCCGGTGACCTTGGGTCTCAGCTTGAGCGATTACTACGAGCATCCGGTGACGGGAGAGGACAGCGGGTTTGGCTTCTTCGACTTCGGGGTGATCGCTTCGCTGCCGCTCAACGTGCCGGCCGCCTACGGATCGTGGAGCGTCACCGGCGGCGTCAAGTTCCTGGTCCTCGGCGACACGCTCGAGGCGTTCAATGGCGACGACGACTTTCAGCCGATTGTCATCGCCGGTGTTTCGCTGAGCTATTGAGGCAGCGCACTGGCGTTGAACTTCCTCACTACCTGCCATACCTTGTCGCCCGTCACCGGGTTGACCGCGAACAGCTTTGCCTCCTGAGATAACGGCCGCCTCGGCGAGGCGGCCCTACCGCGATGGTAGGGCCGCCTTGCCGAACGCGCCGGGATCGTCGCCGTTCGACAGGCTCACCGCGCCCTGACCCTTCGACGAGCTCAGGGTCACCCCGAGCGGAGTCGAGGGGTAAGCTTGTCGAAGGGCGAGGCGCCCGCAAGAATGGCGAGTGCGAGAGGAAAGGTGATGGGTGATTTTCAGACGCGATGCTGCGGGACGCCCGACAGCGCTCAGCGTCGTGCAAGACCGCGTCTGGGATCTGCCCTTCACGCGCCAGTAGGCGTAGAATGACCAATGTCCCTGACACAAGCCAAAGGAGTCGTCATGTCGTTGTCTCCGTCCTCTCGCCGGCAATTCCTCGCGACCACCGGCATCGCGCTCACCGGTCCCGCGCTCGTCGGCCGGATCGCGTTCGGCTCATCTGCGCCGCCTCGGCCCGCGGAGTCGAAAGGGCTCAAGATCGGCGTGGCCTCCTACTCGCTTCGAGAGTTCCCGCTGGATGCCGCGCTGGAGATGTGCCAGGACATGGACGTTAAGTACATCACGCTCAAGGATATGCATCTGCCGCGCACCGACCCACCCGAGGTGATTCGCGCCAACGGCAAGAAGATCGAAGCGGCCGGTCTGACCATCATGGGGGGCGGCGTGATCACCTGGAAGGCCAACGACGAGGCGGAGATCCGCAAGGATTTCGACTATGCCAAGGCTGGCGGCTTTCCGACGATCGTCTGCTCACCCGCGCCGGAGACGCTCGACATCGTCGAGAAGCTGGTGAAGGAGTACGACATCAAGATTGCGATTCACAATCACGGCCCGGAAGACGAGTGGTATCCGGCGCCTGCAGACGCGCTGGCCGCGCTGAAGGGCCGCGATGCGCGCATGGGCATCTGCATGGACATCGGCCATTCCGTGCGCGCTGGGGCGGACATCGTGGAGTCTGTCACCCTGGCCGGCCCTCGCCTGCTCGATCTGCACATCAAGGATCTCGCGGACAAGAGCGACAAAGACAGCCAGGTGGAGGTCGGTAAAGGAGCACTCGATATTCCCGGCCTGTTCCGCGCGCTGCTCAAGGCCAACTTCGAGGGACACCTGGCGCTGGAGTACGAGATCAACGCCGACGATCCGCTCGCTGGCATGAAGGAATCACTCGCGTACGAGCGGGGTGTGCACGCAGCGCTGTTGGGCGAAGCGACGAGCTGAAGGAGGGATCAAGGGATCAAGGGATCAAGGGATCAAGGGATCAAGGGAAGGGGGGCACTCCAGCGTCCGGGGCGCCAGCGGCCCGACGCTTCCCGATCGAATGGTTGCTAGGGCAACCCAGGAGGCGTCTGTAGAACCCTCCCTAGATCCCTAGATCCCTAGATCCCTAGATCCCTAGATCCCTAGATCCCTAGACCCCTAGACCCCTTCGTAGTTCACGGCGCAGGCGCCGGCAGCAGGCCGTCCACCAGGAACGTCTCACGCACGAAGCTGAACGCGGACTGTTCGAAGTAATCGCGCTTCACGATCTCGACCCATTCGCGTGTCGCGGTGCAGCGCCATGTTTCCATGCTGCGCGGCTTTGTCGCGCTGAACGCGGCGGGTGAGAAGATGCCCACATTGACACCGCCCTCTGCGTCGCGCGCTGACGGGTAGCGGAATAGCTCGACGTGGGCCGTGCGCATCGCCTGGCCCAGCGCTTGCGTCTCGCCGTAGGCGCTGGGCGAAGCGATAGGGGTGCGGTGCGCATCGAAGGGGGGCGCCACAAGATCGATCCCTCGCTCCGAGCTCACACGCACGGTGAAGGCCGTGAGCTCAGTCGTAACGACACCGAGATCCGCCTGCGTGCCGTCGAGAAAAACGAGTCGGTAGTACGCCACTTCAGCGAATGCTGCCCGCCGCCCTTCCGATCCGTACCAGATTCCCCGTTCGTATCGGCTGGCGAAGCGAGAGCCGTGAGCAAGCGGCGGATAACGGAACGGCGTGGACAGCAGATAGTGGAGGTGGCCGTCGGTCAGGTTCGGCGGCTTGGCAGCTTCGATCAGCTCTTCGAGGAGCGCCTGCTCATCGAGTGTGTCGACGAGCTTGCGCGTCGAGACCTGGTGCTGCGCTTCGACGACGCGCCACGCAACGAGTCGGAGCAGGCGGAACCTAGAGGCGCCCTCGCATCGCGTCCAGATACTGGAGGACATGCATCAGCCCCTCGATGTGGCGGATGCGCGTTGCAGGCACCCCGCCGACGTGAGAGTTCGCCGCGTGCAGCCACGCGCGTGCTTGAGCGTCGTCGCCGCCCATGATCGCATCGAGGCTACGGTACATCCGCAGGAACAACAGCGCGACCTCTCCCTCCTTGCTGGTGGGATCGATGCCCCGACCGCGTTGCAGCCTGGAAACGGAGGCTTCGCTGGTGCCGAGGATCATCGCGAGAGGGCGGTTGCGCAGGCCAAGCCGTGCCGCGGCGGAGAGCACGGCCTTCGCGAGCACGGCGGCCGGCTCGGGTTTAGACCTGGCTGTCGATTGCGGCGTGAGCGCCATCACGTGAAAGTTTACAGAGAATGTCGTTCATCTGCAAGAGGCATGGGCGCTGTCGATTCAGCGGGGCGCCAGGCGCGCCTCAGCGGTTGCGACGATGGCGAACGCGTGGATCGAGGGCAAACCGGCCGGCGCCGGCTGCGATGAGCAGGAGAGCGACCATTCCGAAGAGGAACGCCTTCTCCTTCACCGAGAACGGGTCATCGGCATGTGCGAAGAGGACCGCCACGCTCATCGTGCTGAAGACGAACAGGGCGGCCGGGCGGGTCAGCAGCCCAACCGCGATCAGGCAACCGCCGACGAGCTCGGAGAGGCCGGCTCCCCAGGAAAAGACCATCGGGAGGGGAAATCCGTAACCGTCAACCCTCTCGATGAAGCCTGCCGACGGTGGAATCTTGTTGATGCCATGGGCGAATGCCAGGGCCAGGCCAGTAAAGGCGCGCAAGACGAGTAGTCCCAAATCCCCTACCACGCTTGCTGTCCCGGCTCCCCCGAATAGCAGTCCGTTCATCGATTCGTCTCCGTGTAGTGGCCGTGCCGCCACGGCGCTCTGCCGCTCCCGAGCCTGTGATATTTACGGCGACACCCTCCACAACGCTACATTTGGGCCCGCGTTGCCACCAACGCCGCCTGGACGCGCTCGCCGGAGCGCGGGGTCGTCTGGAGGGTCGTGCGCGCTGGAGGTTGCTCCGGGAACGTCTCGCGAAAGACACGGTTCATACCGTCCATGTCCGCGATGTCGGCCAGATACACCTCAACATGTGCGACGTCGCGCCATCGCAGGCTGGCGTTGGTGAGCGTGCTTTCCAGCTTTCGCAGAACGCCTCGAAACTGCTGTTCGAAGTCCGGGCCGGCCTCGGGTGCAGACTCCGTGCGCGTGTAGAGTGTGCCTCGCACGCGCATGCCGCGCGTCGGGTCGTCGGCGTCATCGGCGGCTGCAATGATCTGACGCTCGTCTGTCCGCCGAGCCGCCACGACGGTGATCTCCGTCTTGATCTCACCAGGCAGCCGTGGCAGCAACACCAAACCTCGCGGTGGCGCCGGCATCGAGGCAAACGATGGCGCATAGGCGCCGGCCAGCGTTCCCACCTCGTCTGGCGTCGTGACGTAGACGTTGCTGTCGACCAGGTGCGAGAAACCGAGCCCCGCGGTCTCCAAAGTGGTTCCGATATTGACGAGGGTCTGGGTTGTCTGCTCGGTCAAGGCTTCCGGTAGCCGCCGGTCTTCGGGAAATTGTCCGCCCATTCCGGACAAGTAGAGCGTGTCTCCGGCCCAGACTGCGGGGGAGTAAGGTCCCAGTGGCGCGGGAAGTGAGCCCTTCGGCACAGAGACTACCGAGATCCGCGAAGAATCACGGTAGGCGACACAACTGATCTCGATGCTCGCATCTGCAGGCAATCCATCTGCCTCGACGGTGGTTCGTGCTGGCACTCGCTCTGAGAAGAACTTGCCGTAGACTGCGTTCATCCCGGTATAGTCGTCCATGTCGTTCAGGTAGACGTGGCACTTGACCAGGTTTGTGAAGTCCATTCCGGCCGCCTTCAGGACGTGCCCCACGTTTTCCATTGCCTGGCGGGTCTGGTCGCCAATTCCGTTCGCTTGCTGTCCGGTCACCGGGTCCTGGCCGACTTGACCAGCGAGGTAAAGTGTGTCGCCGGTGAGAACGCCGAACGAGTACGGCCGATCCGCGGGGAAATGATCCGGCCGGACGACCCGGCGGCTGACGGCGGGCTGCTCGGCCGGCTGCTCGATGGGCGGGTCTTCGGCGGCACACCCGAAATGCAGCACTGATGAAGGGAGCACCGCAATCAATAGCAGTCTCATGATTGGAATCTTCATGCTGATCAAATCCTCGTGCGCCGCAGTGCGCTGGCGCCGACATGGTGGTCCCGCCTGGATCTCCAGAGGCCTCGTAGTGGCGTGCGTGATTGTGCTCGGCGGGCTGACGCCTGGCTGTGCCGACCGGAGAGAAGAATACCCGAGTCGTCCGGTGATCTTGATCTGCCCGTGGACGGCGGGAGGTGGCACCGACAGGGTGGCGCGGCAGTTGGCGGTTGGGCTCGAAGGAGAGCTGGGTGTCCCGGTGAACGTGGTCAATGCCACGGGCGCAGCCGGCGTGACCGGGCATACACGAGGGGCGCTGGCGCGTCCAGACGGCTACACGATCACGTTGATGACGGTGGAGCTCAGCATGCTTCACTGGCGCGGCCTGACGCCGATCAGCTACGCCGATTACCGCCCCGCGGCCTTGATGAACCGCGATCCGGCAGCGCTCTTCGTTCGCAAGGATGCTCCGTGGCAGACGCTCAAAGAGCTCAACGCGCATGTTCGAGCGCATCCGCGGCAGCTTCGCGCGTCGGGCACTGCGATGGGAGGCATCTGGCATGTCGCGCTGGCCGGCTGGCTGACCGAGATTGGCGCTCGATCAGACGCTGTTCGATGGATATCCATGGAAGGGGCGTCGCCATCTCTCCAGGAATTGATGGCGGGAGGCCTCGACATCGTGAGCTGCAGCCTCCCGGAGGCCAGATCCCTGCTCGACGCGGGCGAGATCCGTGCCCTCGGCGTGATGGCCGACGAGCGGCTCGCCGAATTTCCCAACATCCCCACGTTGAAGGAGCAGGGTGTCGAGCTCGTCCTCGAAGGTTGGCGTGGCATCGGGATGCCGGCCGAGACGCCGGACGAAGTCAGTCGCGTGTTGGCGGCGGCGTTGGAGCGGGTGGTGAAGGGCGACGAGTTTCGTCGGTTCATGGCGCGAGCTGGCTTCAATTGGGCATTCGAAGGCCCCGCGGAGTTCAGCCGCAGCTTGGCGCGGATGGATCGGTCCTTTGGCACGTTGCTGACGGGCGACGCGTTCAAGAACATGGGCGAGGGCACGATCGGCCCCATGGTGTTTCCTGCGATTCTCCTTGGCCTCGGCTTCATCTCGCTGGTGATGCTCGTGACCACTGGAGGGATGAGCAGGACCGAGTCTTCGGACAGCTTCTCGTGGCGCGGCGCTTGGCGGGTCGCGGAAGTCCTGGGGGGAATTCTTCTCTATCTTCTCGTCGCGGAGGCGTTGGGCTTCTTAGTGACGGGGTTTGCCATCATGGCGTTCTTGATGTGGCGTCTCGGTGTCCGATGGCCGGTTGCGCTGCTGGTAAGTCTGATTCTGGTCGCCTTGGTCTATCAAGTATTTGCCGTTTATCTTCGTGTGCCGCTGCCGCAGGGCATCTTCGGCTGGTGATCACAAATGGAAGGAGCATTCATCCAGGCCGTCCAACAGGTGTTCTTCAGCCCCTATGTGTGGTTCGTCGTCATTGCGGCGGCCATCTATGGGGTCTTCATGGGCGCCGTTCCAGGCCTGACTGCGACCATGGCAGTGGCGCTGCTCATTCCGGTCGTCTACTTCATGGATCCGGTGCCGGCGCTTGCGGCTTTGGTGACGCTCACCGCCTGCGCGATCTTTGCCGGCGACATCCCGAACGCGCTGCTGAGGATTCCTGGCACTCCAGCAAGCGCCGCGTACACCGAGGATGCCTACAGGCTCACGCTGCTTGGCAAGGGCGATCGGGTGCTTGCTGTCTGTCTGATCTCCAGCGTGGCAGGCGGTCTGTTCGGGGCGGTCATCCTCATCTTGTTTGCGCCGTCACTGGCGCAGCTTGCGGCTCGCACCTTCAGCGTGGCCGAGTATTTCTGGCTGTATCTGCTGGGTCTGAGCTGCGCGGTCATTGTCTCGCGAGGATCCATGCTGCGCGGCCTGTTCGCCCTCATCATTGGGCTGCTGCTCAGCCTCGTGGGACTGAGCGCCGTGCACGCCGAAGCTCGCCTGACGCTCGGGCGTCCGGAGCTCTATCAGGGCATCAATTTCATCCCCGCAATGATTGGGCTGTTCGGGGTCTCGGAGATCCTGCGCAACATGTTCGCGCCACGGTTGGGTGAACAAACGGCGGATGCATCCGAGTTGCGAGAGCCGGCGGAGCGCAGGCGCTGGTTCGCACGCCCCACCGATCTCCTGGGGATCAGCGCGATGCGGGAGGCGTCGGCGTCGCTCTGGACGCGCAAGTTGCACGCCCTGCGGTCCAGCACGATTGGTGCTGTTATCGGCATGCTGCCTGGCGCCGGGGCCGACATTGGCTCCTGGGTATCGGTGGCCGCCTCGAAGCGCTTTTCGAGCAAGCCGAACGAATATGGGCGAGGCTCGATGGAGGGTGTTAGCGACGGCGCCGCTGCGAAGAACGCGGCGCTAGCAGGGGCATGGGTGCCGGCGCTCGTATTTGCCATTCCGGGAGACTCCGTAACCGCGATCGTCATCGGCGTGCTCCTGATGAAGGATGTGACGCCGGGCCCTGATATCTTCACGGCGCAGGCCGACATCGTTTACAGCATCTACTTGCTGTTCATCTTGGCGAACCTGGTCTTGATCGTCGCTGGCACAGCGGCCATCAGGGCTGGCGGCTTGATCCGGCGAACGCCCAAGCGGGTCTTGCTTCCGATTATTCTTCTCTTCTGTATCACCGGCGCCTACGCCATCAACGGAAGCTACTTCGACGTGCTCGTGATGGGCATCATGGGCTTCGTCGGGTTCTTGCTGGATCGCCGGGACATCTCCGCGGGTCCGGTGGTCCTCGGAATCATCCTGGGAAGCCCACTGGAGGAGCGCTTCATCCAGGCGCTGACGGCGGCCGACGGAAGCTTTCTCGCATTCTTTTCCCGGCCGGTCGCCGCTTTGCTAGGAGTCACCGCGCTCGTCTTGTGGCTGACGCCAGCAATTGCGTGGGCGATGAAACGAACGCGGAGCGGCCAAGAAGATCGCTCGCTGACGTCCTGAAGCCTTACAATTCTCGGGAGGGCCGCCTCGCCGAGGCGGCCGTGATGGTGCGCTCACGCCTTCGCGCTCCGCGCTACGGCGGACGAGTCGGCGAGCGCCCCTACCATGCAGAGCGTGCCCCTACCATGAAGCTGCCACTCTATCAGGTTGATGCGTTTACCAATCGGCTCTTCGGGGGTAACCCGGCCGCCGTCGTCCCGCTCGACGATTGGCTTCCGGACGAGCTGCTCGCGGCAATTGCTGCGGAGAACAATCTGGCCGAGACCGCGTTTGTGATTCCTCGTCCGGACGTGATTCCCTTGCGGTGGTTCACCCCCACCGTGGAGGTCGACCTGTGCGGCCATGCGACGCTCGCCACGGCGCACGTTCTCTTTCACCACCGCTTTCCGGCGCTGGAGCGCCTCACGTTCAGCACTCGCAGTGGCAACCTGATCGTCACGCGCGACGGCGATCTCCTCAGCATGGACTTCCCGGCGAGACCTGGCACGCCCATCGAGGTCACCGACGAATTGACGTCGGCACTCGGCGTTCGGCCACGTGAGGCGCACCTTGCCAGCGATCTGCTCGTCGTTCTCCATTCCGAAGCGGAAGTCCGGGCGCTACGGCCTGATATGCGGGCCGTCGAGGCGCTCGATGCATTTGCCGTCATCGTCTCGGCGCCTGGAGATGCCACCGATTTCGTCTCGCGGTTCTTCGCGCCGCGCGCCGGCATTCCGGAGGATCCGGTGACCGGCTCTGCGCACTGCACGCTCGTACCCTACTGGGCGTCGCGCCTCGCCAAGTCCAGCTTGACGGCCAGACAGGTCTCTGCTCGCGGCGGTGAGCTCGAGTGCGAGCTTCGTGGCGACCGTGTCGTCATCGGGGGGCGGGCGGTCGAGTACCTCCACGGAGAAATCAGCGTCGGGGACTAGTCATCATGACCACGATCATAGAGTCGATCCGTGGCGAGTACCTTCGCTACAAGGCGCTCGCCGAGGCTGCAATGAGCCAACTCACCGAGGCGGAGCTGTCGGCCGAAGGTCCCAACGGCTCCAACTCGATTGCCGTGATTTGCTGGCACGTGTCGGGGAACCTGCGCTCGCGCTTCACGGACTTCCTGACCGGCGACGGCGAGAAGCCGTGGCGTCGCCGCGAAGAAGAGTTTCAGGCTCGGAGCGTCAGCCGCGATGAGCTGATCTCGAAGTGGGAACAAGGATGGGAGGTACTCCTGCAAACGCTGGGGGCGCTGCGAGACGACCAGCTCGGCGAGACGGTGACGATTCGAGGCCAGCCGCTGACGGTGCACGAAGCGCTGCAGCGGTCGCTCGCGCACGCGAGCTATCATGCTGGCCAGATCGTCTATCTCGCGAAGTCCATCCGTGGGGAAGCTTGGAAGTTCCTGAGTATCCCGCCGGGCGGCTCGACGGCATACAACCAGGATGCAACGAAGGACCGTCCCGCAAGTCACGCGGCCGCGCTGAGCAAAGCGCCCGCCCGCCCGAGCGAAGGCGGGAGCAGCTAATCCTAACCCCGTTGCTTACCCGAGGTGTTGCATGAAGGCGGCCTTCGACGCGGTGGACCGCCGCCTTGCCACGTCCATGCAACGCGTGGGCATTCGCGCGCTGCGGGTGTCCCTGGCCGTGATCTTCGTGTGGTTTGGCATTCTCAAGCCATTTGGTTTGTCGCCGGCGGCTCCGCTCGTCGAGGCCACGGTTGCCTGGCTGCCGCTGCTATTGCCGCATACGTGGGTGGCGATGATCGGCTGGTGGGAGGTCGTCATCGGAGTGACATTCTTGTTCCGACGCACGATCCGAGTGGCCATCGCGTTGCTGGCGGCGCAGATGGCCGGCACCTTCTTACCGCTGATCATGTTGCCCGACGTGACGTTTCAACCCGGTGGCATCCCGTTCGCGCCCACGATGGAGGGGCAATACATCATCAAGAATCTCTTGATTATTTCTGCAGCGCTTGTTGTTGGCGGTACTGTCCGGGAGCGGCCCAAAACGTCGCTTGCGTCAACGTAGGAACGAAACAACGCTACTAGGTTTCGCGCCGATCGTGGTTGGGAGGCTGAAGAGCCAATGCCCGAGCTCTCGCGATTTCTCGGCATCGTCATCGGCATGTTCTACAAGGAACATGGCGTCGCCCACTTCCACGCTGTGTACGGAGAACACGAGATCTCGGTAGAAGTAGAGACGAACACTGTGCACGGTAGCTTCCCACCAAGAGCTCTTCGGCACGTACTTGAGTGGGCGGGCCTTCACAAGCAAGAATTATTGGACAATTGGGAGCTCGCCCGTCAGGGGCAGCCCCTCAAACAAATCGCTCCCTTGGAGTGACGTCATGAACTACCACGTTCTCGAAGCACGGTATGTCGGCGGGTACAGCATCTGGCTCAGGTTTCGAGATGGGACGAGCGGTGAGATCGATCTGGCCGCGGCGCTGCACGGCTCAGTGTTCGAGCCACTCCGTGATCCAGCGTTCTTCAAGTCGTTCATCATTCATCCGGAGTTCCGCACCCTAGTTTGGCCAAACGGCGCCGACTTCGCTCCGGAGTTCCTGCATGACAACGTCAGAGTCACCGCTTGAGGAGCGAGGTTAGGGCTCCGGCTTCTTGCGCCGAAGCAGCCGGTCCAATACAGACTTCGTGCGCCGCTCCAGCTCGTTGCGGATGGCGCGCTTGGCAGCCGCTCCTTCATCGATCATCACGCGCGGCGCAGCGACCGTTCCGGTAATCGTCGCCGGCAGGACCACCCGGTTGCCTTCTCGTGTGTATCGCACCAGGTCTCGGCCCGCCTGGGCTGACAGCTCTTCCGACAGCATGAGGTTCGCCCGAACATCGAGCGTGCCGCCGGCAGTCGCGAGGCTGCCGTTACCGGCCATGTCGACATCGCGAGATTCAAAGGCCAGGTCGTCCGTCTGAATCAGACCTTGATCAATCGCGAGCGTGGCGGAGATGCGCTCGAACGCCTCGCCGCTTCCTTCTGGAGGCGCACCCTTGGGATGACCAAAGAACAACACCACCGGACGCACGAGGTTGAGACCGGGCATGCGGCCCTTCGCGATCGCGACGTCGGCAGTGCCTCGTGCGGCCTGCAGCGCCGAGGCCGGGTCGAGTCCGCGGCCGCTCACCTTCATGCGGCCGTTCAGCGTGCCCGTGATGGCGCTCGGTTGGCCGGCGAAGGCAGAGAGCTTCTGAACATCGACATCGCTGAAAGTACCGGCGACGCGCAGCTCCGGCGGCGAGCCGAGATCGATGGCGACCTCGCCCTTGACGCCGCCGTCGAAGAGCCGCAGTGCCAGTGGCGATAGCGTGACGCGTTCCGGGGTGACCGCGATCATCATCTTCAGGTCGGTGAACGTCATCCCCGCGAAGCGACCGTTCCCTGCGTGCACCTTGGCGCGGAGGTCGATTGCCATGGGACCGCCGCTCGTCGGGCGACTGCCGCCATCCGCCGGCCGACCGGAGAACGCCGCCGCCAGCTCCAGGAGCCCATCGAGATCCAGCGGATCGGCGACGATGTCGAGGCGAGCCACTCGGCGCGCAAGGCTTTCCACACTGCCTGTCGCTTCGAGCTCGGATCCCTCGGCGCGGGCGGACAGGTGAGCGATGTCGAGGCGATCGCCCGAGAGGGACGATTCGACCGAGACGATGGCCCGACGCTTGCCGACCATGAGCTCCACGTTGCGCAGTCCTATCGTTCGCACGCTGGCGATGGTGAACGCTGGTGAGGAGGAGCCCTCGGCTTGCGGTGACGCTTGGGCGTCACCGAGTGCGTCCAATGTGGCGAGCACCTGGATCAAGTCGACACGGCTATCTTCGACAATGACCTCTGCATCCTCTACGCGACGTGACAGAAGCGGCCAGAGGCCGGTCGAGAGCAGCGCCCGCCGCAGGGTGACCTGGGTTGGCTCGCCGACCCGAACGTCTTCGAGCGTCAACCCCGCACGCGGCCACAGCTGGACGCTCACCGCACTGGCCTTGACCGGCATGCCGAGCGCAGCGCTTGCTTGCGCCTCGATGGCTGAGCGCACGCTGTCCGGGTTGAGCAGCAGGCGCACGGCAATGAACAGCCCGACGCCGGCCAGGACGAGAAGCACGATCGCGATGAGAGCAATCTTCTTCATCGGACAACGCCTACGATGTTACGCTCATCCTTCATAGCATGGGTAGCGACCGGAGTTACGAGGAGACGACAGTTTTGCAAAGTGCTTACGGCCTCGAGATTCCTCGCAATCTAGACGAGGTGTGTGACCCACGCCGCCTCGCGCTCATTGTTTATGACATGCAGGTGGGCATCCTGCGGCAGCTCGAGCATGGTGCCGAAGTCACCGCCAAGGTTGCCGAGGTGCTGCAGGCAGCTCGACAAGCTGGCGTTCGCGTCTTCTTCATGCGGCACCTGTCGTTGCCGAAGGAGCTGATGGGCATCTTCCAGTTTCGCATGGCCATGGCCTGGCAGCGAGTCAGTGACCCGAATGACGTGCGCCCGTGGTTCCTGCGCGACACACCAGGCTTCCAGCTCACGCCCGAGCTGTGCCCCCTTCCGTCGGAAGCGATCTTCGACAAGATCACGATGTCGGCCTTCGAGGGCACGCCACTCGATATTGCCCTGCGCGACTGCGGTGTGAACGCCTTCATCATCGTCGGGGTGGCCACCGAGATCGGCATCGAGCCAACGGTCCGACATGGCGCGGATCTAGGTTATATCCCTATCGTGGTGACCGATGCCTGCGGCGCCGGACATCAAGACGCCGGGGACCGCGCATTGGCAAGCCTGCGCTATATCGGTGACGCCATCCTGACCGACGTTGCGGGCATCGGCGAGGCGCTGCGCCGACATAGCCTAAGCCCAGGGCTCCGTTGAATGACCGACCGCCGTAGCGCAGGCCTTTAGGCCTGCCCATTGCGGCGTAGGCAGGCCTAAAGGCCTGCGCTACCAGGGAATTTCTTCAAAGGCCTGCGCTATGCTTACGGACGACGGCGAGCCAGTGGCCTTGGCTCGGGGCGGCAAGCGCAAGCCGACCGTCCTTGGCGGCTTCTCTGGTCTGTACCGGGAGGCTGCCGACGCCAATCCAGTTGACGTCGTAGCTGCCATCCGGCATGGCGACCTCCACGCGGCCACCCTTGGGAAAATAGAGGACGAGCGCGTCGCCCGCATCGGCGAGGTAGACATCGCTTCCCGACCCGTTGGTGAGGACCTCCTCCCGCGGCTGCAAGGTCCAGGGTGGCACGATCGACTCCAACTGCCGCGCCGCGCGGATAGCGGTCCGGGCGGTCGTGCTCAGGCCGAGCCCAGAGTCCGGCCGGTGGAAGCGTGCAGCCGCAAAGCCGGCAAGGATGTGCCGAAAGAATCGCTCGAGCCCATCCTGATCGCTGTGGCCGAACTTGTTGCCATCGGCGCCATAGGTCTTCACCGTGTTGATCGGCCTGGGTGCTGCAGCGAGATAGCCGCGTGCCCAGAGCGCGTTCTGCCAGTGCTCCGCGCCGGAGTTATGGTTGTTCTGTGAGAGATCGACGAAGTCGTACAGCTCCGGGTGATCGAGCGTGCGGCGGTGTTGGTCGGCTTGGATGTCCCAGGGATCCCACATCTCCGTGACGTAAACGGCTCGCCCGCGCTCGCGCGCCCGCTGCTTGATGTGTTCCGCCCAGTAGCGGCTCCATGCCTCCTCACCGCTCGTTTCGTTGTCGATGCAATAGAGGATATGACCAAAGCGCAGCGTGTAGGACAGCATGCGATCGACGAATCGCTGCTGGTGCTTCAGGAGCACGGCATTGTTGCGCTGCGGCGGTGTGGTGAAGAAGAAGGGCTGGAGGTTCTTTCCCGGATGCTCGGGGTACTCTTCGGCAAGCCCCGAGTCTTCCGCGGTGAAGCTGACGTTGTTCTTCGGATTGTATGGATGGCTCGTCCAAGGCTCGAGGCTGTAATCGAATCGGTCCCACACCTCTATCTGGACGATGATGTCCCGTTCGTTGGTCCAGCGGAGGAACTGCTCGAAGCGCTTCCAGTACTCCGGGTTCCACACCTCGAGGTCGTATTTGCCGTTGTCCAGCTGCTCGAAAGGATACAGCTCGAAGCCACGGTCCTTTCGATCCGACATCGTGTTGCGGACGTAGTTGCCCCCGGCCGACCGCAATAGATCCAGCTGCCGGCGTAGCTGCTCGCCCGGCCAGTGAAACACGTTGTCGTCGTCGCTGCCGCCGAGGAGGAGGATTGGCTGGCCCTTGTACTGCCAGTACGAGCGGTTCTCGGGCCACGGCGCTATCACGTCGCCGTCGTTGGCGCGCGGTGACGCTGGAAACATGACGAGAAGCGCCAGTGCCGCTGCGCCAACAGCCGGAAAAGGGGACAGGCCCCTTTTCCGGCGGCCTCGATCCCGAAAAAGGGGCCTGTCCCCTTGTTGCACGCTACACGTTCTCCGGCACCTCGAAACCCTTGCGGTACTCACGCGTCAGAAGCGTGTTCGCCTCCTGGTCGTCCACGCAGCGCTCGGTCTCCCCATCGAACTTCAGCCCGCGGCCGACGCGGTACGAGACATTCGCCAAGTGCGGTAGTGCGGACGAGAGGTGCCCCTCCAGGACGTCGCACGTGAGCAGCTTGGGATCGTCGGCACGGATCGCATCGACGAAGTTCTGATAGTGCGGGTACTCGATACTCGTGAGGACGTTCGGATCGCTGCCGCCACCATCGCCATTGGTCTTGTCGGCTGACTGGCTCGAGCCCGGACCCTTCTCGTCTTTGCGTCCCCGATACGACTGCCAGTCCCGCCCATTGCCGTCGATCCACAGCCAGCCTTCGCTCCCGTAGAAGAGGTTGCCGATCTTCTGCGTCCCCTCGTCGTTGGTGTATTCCCCGCGCGTGCCGAACTCGAGGATCGTGCCGTCGGCGTACTCGAAGAGCACGGTCTGCGTATCGGGCGTGTTCTGGGAGGATTCCGGCCCGAAATACCCGCCCATCGAGCAGATCTTCATCGGGTGCTCTTGCTTACCGAGGCCCCAGCGCGCGACGTCGAACTGGTGCGGGCCTTGATTGCCGGTGTCGCCATTGCCGTAGTCCCAGTGCCAGTGCCAGTTGTAGTGGAAGTGGTTCCGGTTGAACGGCGTCTCCGGCGCCGGGCCGAGCCACAGGTCGTAGTCCACTTCGGAAAGGTAGGCGGCGTCCCACGTCGGCTCGGGATCATCGCTCTCGACGTTCAGCGTGTAGCGCTCGCCGGGCTGCAACGGGCCATCCGGGAACTTGCCGATCGACGGCCGTGTCTTGAAGCAGAGACCACGCGCCATGTACACCTTGCCGATCCCACCATTGTGTATGAGCTCGATGGCTTCGCGCACCGCCGGCCGGCTACGGTTCATCGTCCCGACCTGCACGATCTTCTTGTACTTCTCGGTGGCCTCCACCATCTTGCGTCCTTCCCACACCGTGTGTGAGGACGGCTTTTCCACGTACACGTGCTTGCCCGCCTGGAGCGCCCAGATCGTGGCCAGCGCATGCCAGTGGTTCGGCGTCGCGATGATCACGCCGTCGATGTCCTTGTCGTCCAGCACCTTGCGAAGGTCTTGGACGAAGTTCGGCTTGAATGTCGGGACGTCGGCCAGACGCTCGTCGTTGATCCGTTCGTCCGCGAGGTTGGCGTCGATATCGCACAGCGTCTTGATCTCGACGTTCTTCAGGCTCGCGAAGCCGCGCTTCAGCGCGTTGCCCTGTCCTCGGATGCCGATGCTCGCCATTACGACCCGGTCGTTGGCACCTGGTACCCGGCTGTTCATCAGCGGGGCCGCGTCGAGCTTGCCTCGACCCAGCGCTTCACTCGCCGTCACGACGCCTGCCGCAGCCAAGCCCAGCCGCGATCCGAAGTCGCGCCGGGACATCTTCTTTTGCTCTTTGTTGTCAGTGGTCACGGTGCCCTCCGTCAGATCGTTGTCCTCCGCCATCTCTCCCCGTTTCGCCAGCCGTCCGCCGTGGCGGGCACGCCCAGAAGGGCTCGGAGTCCACAGGCGCGTCGGCTGCGCGGGGTTACGCGGTCAAGTCTACTCGACTTCTACTCCTCGCGCATGGCGACGGTGGGGTCGACACCTAGCGCCCGGCGGGCGGGCAGATAGCTGGCTGCGAGAGCCGCGCTTCCGAGCAGCAGAGATGCGGCGAGGAACGTCCATGCCTCGGTCGGCGCCGTGTCATAGAGAAGGCCCCCGAGGAACCGCGTTGCACCCCAGGCTCCGACGGCGCCGAGCGCGATGCCGCAGGCGGCCAGCGCAGCGCCGCGTCCCAGAACCAAGTTGCGAATGTTCCTCGGCGTTGCACCGAGCGCCACGCGAATGCCGATCTCGCGCGTTCGCCGGGCGACGGCAAACGCCATGACCGCATAGATGCCAACGGCGGCAAGCATCAACGCGGCGGCCGCAAAGACTCCCAAGAGCAGTGTGTTGAAGCGCGGGCCCGCCATGGCCGCGGCGCGATTCTGCCCGATCGACTGCACTTCCGGAACGGGCAGTGTTCCATCCACATCCCAAATCGTCTCACGCACCGACGCGGCGATGGCTCCCGGCCGTCCAGCCGTCCTGACGACCAACGTCATTCCGGGAACGGGAACCTGATCATAGGGAAGGAACATCACCGGGGGCGGATCGGCGTCGAGCTGAACATCCCTGATGTCCCCGACCACGCCCACGACGAGCCGGGGAGACCCCGAGACGCCTCCCCAGAAGAGACGCTTGCCGACCGCATCCGCCTTCGGCCACATGCTCTGCGCCAGCGTCTCGGAAATCACGACGACCGGCATGCCGCCCGCTCGGTCGTCTGCCGTGAAGACGCGTCCTCGGCGCAGCGGTATCCCCATGGCGTCGAAGAACCCCGGCGTGACGCTGCGCCACCCAGCCTGCATGAAGCCGCTCGGCGGCACGCTGGCGGCGCGCTCCTCGGGCGTAACATCGTTGCTGAAGCCCCACTGGCGCAGAGGGTTGGTCGTGGTCGCGCCGGCGGCGCGCACACCGGGAAGACGCTCGAGGCGGCTCGTGATCTCTCGAAGGAACGTCGCGTGCTGCTCGCCGTCCTGAAGGGTCAGCGGGACGGCCAGGACATGCTCCGCGTCGAAGCCGAGGTCGACGGAGCGCAGGCGAAGGAAGCTGCTGAGCAACAGTCCGGCGGAGATGAGAAGCATCAGGGCGAGTGCCACTTGAGCGACCGTCAACGTCTCTCGCAGTCGACCGCCACCCGAGGAGCCACGGCTCGCTCGTCGCAGCGTACGCTGCACGTCCGCGCGCCAGATCTTCGCCACTGGAGCGAGCCCGAACAGCAGGCTCGTCAAGAGCCCAGCGCCGAACGCGAACGCCAGCACCTTCATGTCAATCGTCGCTTCGGCGAGTCGCGGGATACCGGGGTCGACGACCGCGAACATCTCGAGAGCGCCAAGTGCGACGGCCAATCCGAGCGCCGCACCCAGCAGGCCGATGAGTGTGCTCTCGGCGAGGAGCTGGCGAGTCAGGCGTCGGTGGCCAGCGCCCAAGGCCGCACGAACGGCAAACTCGACGTCTCGCGTGGTGGCACGCGCCAGCAACAGGTTGGCGACGTTGGCGCAGGCCATGAGTAAGAGCAGGCTGACCGCACCGAACAGGATAGCGATGCTCTGGCGGAATTGTGGACCGATCATCCACTCCGAGAACGGCGCCAGTCGCACGCCCCAGCCGCGATTGGAGACTGGGTGCTCTGTCCCAAGCTGGCGCGCAACGAGGTCGAGATCGGCGCGGGCCTGCTCGATCGTCGCGCCGGTCCTCAGCCGACCAATCATGGCCAACTCTCGATCGTCGCGCGCGCAAGGGGTGTCAGTGCAAGGAGCAGGGCCTAGCGGCACCCACACGTCGACCTCGGGAGTCGAGAACCCCGGAGGCATGACGCCCACGATCTCATGGGCCTCGCCGTCGAGGGGGAGCGTGCGGCCGACGACATTCTCGTCTGCGGCGAACCGACGAGCCCGGAAGGCATGGCTGACGACCACTACGCGACGACCGCCTTGTCGATCCTCGGCAGGCAGAAACGTACGACCGCTGATAGCGTCAACACCCAGCACGCGAAAGAACGAAGACGTGACAGCCGCGCTGTCGAGTCGCTCGGGTACACGGGGCCCGGTCAAGGTGAGGTTGTTTCTCACCTCGCTGAGCGCGGCCATCTCCGCAAATGTCGGACTCCGCGCGCGGAAGTCGAGATAGTTGGCCTCCGCGGCCGAAAAGTCTCCGACGTTGGGACTGGTCTCCCATATGCGCACGAGGCGGTCCGGTTCAGGAAACGGCAGCGGCCGCAGCAAGGAGGCGTTGGCGACACTGAAGATAGCCGTCGTCGCACCAATGCCGAGCGCCAGCGTCACAATGGCGGCTGCGGCCACCCCAGGGCGCCGCCGGAGTTGGCGCAAACTATGGCGGAAATCGGGAAATAAGTCGTTCATGTTGTGTTAGAAAAGGAGGGGAAAAAGGTGCCCGTCATCTTCTTCCACGTGAATGGTAAGGAAAAGGATGACAGGCATCTTCTTCGATTTTTATTGTGCCACGTCGCCTTGGAGAAACCTACGGTGATTCCATACACGCAGATCGACACCATCTTTCTCGACTCCGGCAATACATTGATTTCGATCGACTTCGATTGGGTCGCGTCAGAGCTCGCATCCCGCCGGCTTGTCTGCCTGCCGGACGCGCTGCGACGCGCTGAAGCCGCGGCGCGGCCCCAATTCTCGCAACGGCTATTCGTCGATGGCATCAGCGAGGGTGTCGACCTCTTTGGGGCCTATCTGTTCGCGATGTTTAGCAAGCTCGACGCCACGACAGCCTTGCCTGCTTCCGACCTCGAGTCGCTGGTCGCAGAGCTCGGGACAGTACTCCGCCCCGACGGCCGCGCCAGCGACCTGTGGCGGTCGGTCATGCCCCGTGTACCGGACGCGTTGGCAAAGCTCCGCGATCTGGGGGTGACGCTCGCGGTCGTGAGCAACTCCGACGGCACGGCTGAACGAAGCTTGGAGGCCGCCGGGCTCAGGTCGTATCTCTCGGTGGTGATCGACTCGACAATCGCCGGCTATGAAAAACCGGACCCGCGTATCTTTCATCGAGCGATCGAGGCATGCGGCGCGCAGCCGGATCGCACCCTGCACGTCGGCGACCTCTATCATGCCGATGTTGCGGGTGCGCGTGGTGCTGGCCTGCACGCTCTGCTGCTCGACCCGTTCCATGATTGGCCGTCCCTCGACTGCGAGCGGGCGCCCGATCTGTGGGCCGTGGCGGATCTCGTCGCTCGGTCGCGCGAACATCCCGCGGTCTGATCGCGATGTCATTGCCGCCGCCACGGCGCGTTCGGCGAACGCGCCCTACCATCATGGTTCGGCGAACGCGCCCTACCACGGCGGTGGTAGGGCCGCCTCGCCGAGGCGGCCGTTATCTCACCGAGGCGTCCGCGATACTTCGCTGCGCCTTGCCGCGAGGGGTCGTCACGCCCCTCGTCGGCTTGTCAAGAGCACCGAACCCGCGGAGCACCTATGCAGATTGGACGCCCAGAGGATCGCCTGCAGGCCAGCCTCGGCGAGGTGACGCGCCTGCTGGAGACGCATCGGGTTCTCGACACGCTGATCCACCGGCAGGAGGGATCGCGTCGCGACCTGTTGGAGAACCTCCAGCATCGGCAGAACCTGGCGGAGCTCCACGGTCGACTCCGCACGCTGCATCCGGCGGATCTCGCCTTCATTCTGGAGACCCTCCCGCGCGACGATCGGCACCTGGTCTGGAGCCAAACGCCGACCGAGCTGAAGGGACAAGTGCTGGTCGAGGTGTCCGAAGGCGTGCGAAGGTCGCTCGTGGAGGAGTTGCCTCATGCTACGCTCGTGGCCGCGCTTCGCGTGCTCGATGCCGACGACTTGGCGTATCTGAAGGACGCGGTCCCGGACGAGGTCTGGCATGAGGCGTCACGATCCCTCGACGCGGGGGACCAGAGCTTTCTGCGGGCGACGGTCGCCTATCCAGAGGACAGCATCGGTCACCTGATGAGCGGCGAGGTCGCGGACGTGCGGGAGTCGGGAACGCTGCAGGAAGCGATGGGCGACTTGCGGCAGCGCGGCCCGTTGCCCGACCACACCGACCGCCTCTACGTCGTCGACGTGCGCAACGTCCTGCGCGGCGCCGTGTCACTGGCGGATTTTCTCCGTCACGATCCGCAGGCGCCGATTGCAGGCGTGATGACGACGGATATCGTGACGTTCAAGCCGGACGAGCCGATCGACTCTGCCGTAAAGGCGTTCGAGCGATACGATTTGATCTCCGCTCCGGTCATCGACGACCGCGGGAAGCTGGTGGGGCGGCTCAGCGTGGACGTGGTGATGGATTGGGTGCGTGCTGAATCCGATCGACGCACGCTCAAGCGCGCGGGGCTGAGCGGCGACGAGGATCTGTTCGCATCGGTCATGGACTCGGCGCGCAACCGCTGGCCGTGGCTGATGGTCAACTTGCTCACGGCTTTCGTGGCTTCCCGCGTGATTGGCCTGTTCGAGCACACCATCGAGCAGCTCGTCGCGCTGGCGACGCTCATGCCCATCGTCGCGAGCGTGGGCGGGAACACGGGCAACCAGACCGTCGCCTTGGTCGTGCGCGGTCTGGCGCTCGATCAGATCCAGTTGGGCAATGCCCGATATCTCGTTCGCAAGGAGGTGCTGGTCTCGCTGCTGAACGGCGTGTTGTGGGGCCTCCTGGTGGGCTTCTTCGCGCTCGCCATCTATCGGAGCGCGTCGCTCGGTCTCGTCATGGCGTCCGCCGTGTTCCTCAATCTCTTGGTCGCCGCGCTGGTCGGCATCGCCGTGCCCTTGGCCTTGCAACGTACTGGTCGCGATCCCGTGCAGGGCGCCAGTGTCCTTCTGACCTTCATCACGGACAGCATGGGCTTCCTGCTCTTTCTGGGCCTGGCGCAGATGTTCCTGCTGTGAGCGACCTGGCTGCCTACACCGTGTGCGCAGCAGCGGGCCTGGTCGCGGGCACGCTCAACGTCTTCGCGGGCGGCGGCTCGTTCCTGACGCTGCCAATCCTTCTGTTCTTGGGCCTGCCCGCTGGTGTGGCCAACGGCACGAACCGTGTGGGGGTCCTCGCGCAAAGCGTGAGCGCCGTCTTGAGCTTCCACGCGTATCGCGTGATGGACTGGCGGTGGGCTCTTGCTGCCAGCATGCCCATCCTCGCTGGTGCCGCGGTGGGCACGTGCGCCGCCCTGGTCGTGCCAGACCTCGCCTTCCGGCGCATCCTCGCCTCGTCTATGCTCGCGCTGACGGTCTGGACGCTCTGGCGCGATGCGCTGGGCGCGGCCGTCCGGAGCGAGCCGCGTCCTCCCGGGCACTGGGCGAGCGTGGTCGGCTTCTTCGGCGCGGGCATCTATGGCGGATTCCTCCAGGCCGGCGTCGGATTCCTCCTCCTCGCGCTCACGACCACCGCAGGCCTGGATCTCGTGCGCGGGAACGCCGTCAAAGTGCTCGCAATCCTGCTCCAAACGCTCCTGTCGCTCGGCATCTTCGCCGGCACCGGCAATGTCCACTGGCCGCTCGGCCTCGCGCTCGCTGCCGGCTACACGGCAGGCGGTGTCCTGGGCGCGCGCATGACCGTGCTCAAGGGGCATCGTTGGCTCCAGCGCGCCGTGACGGTGACGATTGTCTTCTTTGCGATCCTCCTGTGGTTGACCGACTGAGAGTGATTGATCCGCGAGAGATCGCGACGATGGTGGCGTATCTCGCGAGCCCGCTGTCATCGGCTACCAACGGCGCCGCGCTTCGCGCTGAGGGAGGACTGCTTCGCTCAATTGCGTAGGACCATGAGCGAACAGTCTTCACCGGGTTCGTGCGGGACAAGCCCGCCTTGCCGCTGGGTAGCGGAGGGCGGCAACTGCGTTGACAGCATACTGGAACAGGGTATAGTAATTGCCTATCAGGAGGTCGTTCATGACCAGACCCGAGCTCCGCAGGCTCACCGCGAAGATGGTCGTTCTCGGCATGTTGTTGATGGCCGTCGTCCTGTTGGCGACACCGGCGCACGCAGCGGTCGCGGCGGCCGGCCCGGAAGCCTGCTGGAATCCCTGCACCTTGCTGCAGATTATCTTCCCTAAACTGATGTGCGTTCAGGCTTGCTTCTAGACATCTCCAACGCTACTACGGTGAAGCCGAAGAGTTGATCGGAGCACACGGGCTCTTGTAGGGTTGTGCGGGAGCTGCACTCTGGACGTCCATCTCATCGATGGCACATACGAGCTATTCCGGCACTACTACGCCCTGCCGTCCGCGCGGGATCAAGACGGGCGGGAGATCGCTGCCGTGCGCGGGGTTGTCACATCGGTGCTGAACATGGTCAGCGGTGGCGCCACCCACGTCGGTGCGGCGACCGATCATGTCATCGAATCGTTTCGCAACGAGCTCTGGCCGGGTTATAAGACGGGCGAAGGCGTAGAGCCGGAGCTGCTCGCCCAGTTTCCGCTCCTCGAAGAAACGCTCTCAGCCGCAGGCATCATCGTCTGGCCGATGGTGGAGCTCGAGGCGGACGATGCGCTTGCGGCGGCGGCCGTGGCGGCCGCGAGGGATACGCGGGTCGAGCGCGTGATCATCTGCACGCCGGACAAGGACCTCGCCCAATGCGTGCGTGGCACTCGGATCGTGCAGCTGAATCGCCGGACCGGCGTTCTCTGCGACGAGGCAGGCGTGGTCCAGAAGTTTGGTGTCTCACCGGAGTCGATTCCGGACTACCTGGCGCTGGTCGGCGACGCGTCCGATGGTTATCCTGGTCTACGCGGCTGGGGCCCGAAGTCTTCCGCAGCGGTGCTCGCCAAGTTTGGCCATCTCGAAGCGATCCCGCCCGATTGGCGCGAGTGGCGCGTGAACGTCGCCAACGCCGGCGGCCTGGCCCTCACGCTCTCCCGCGAGCGCGATCACGCCCTCCTGTTTCGAACCCTCGCCACCCTCAAAACCAACGTGAAGCTCTTTGACGACGTGGAGCAGCTGCGATGGGACGGTCACACGCCTGCATTCGAGACCATCGCGGCACGATTCGACGCGGCGGTTACCGAGGCAACGCGCGGCAGCGCGCGCCGGACCGCAGAGCGGGGCAAAGCTCGGGGCCAGATTCGATGATGTCCGCGCTCGCTGGACGTTGGTACTCGTAGCGCAGGCCTTCAGGCCTGCCCATCGCGGTGTAGGCAGGCCTAAAGGCCTGCGCTACGGCTGACTATCAAGAGAGCTGCAGTCTTAGATCTGCCCAATTGCTACATCGCAGCCGTCGCCAACCATTGAGGTCATTCGCTGCGCAGTGCGTCCAGCGGATTGACCGATGCGGCTTTTCGGGCGGGGACGATGCTCGCGCCGAGAGAGACGAGGGCGAGAAGCGCGGCGGCCGCGATGACCGTTGGCGCATCCATCGCGTCGACGCCGAACAACTGGCTCTGGACGAGGCGGCCCAGCGCGAACGACGCCGGCAGCGCGATCGCGAGGCCGGCAGCGGCCAGCACGGTTGCTTCGCGGAGGATCATCCCGCCGGCAGACCAGCGTGACGCGCCAAGCGCGACGCGTATCCCAATCTCCTTGGTGCGGCGCGCGGCTGAGAAGGAGAGGACCCCGTAGAGACCGATCGTCGCCAGCAACGTCGCCACGAAGGCGAAGGCCCCGGCGAGCGTGGCCAAGAGGCGCTCGTTGATGAGCATCCGATTGAATTGATCGTCGAGCGTGCGCAGCGCGAGAACCGTCAACGTCGGGTCGATGCGGTTCACGAGCGTGCGAATCGACTGGACCACGGTCTCAGGGGAGCTGCGCGTTCGGACGTAGAAGGTTGCCCGGTCCGTGGTGCGCTCCCACAATGGCACGAAGACCTCGGCTTCCGCTTCGCGCTGGTTGAGGTTGTAGTACGTGCTGATCACGCCGACGATCTCGATATCCGCGACCGTGGTGGGCAGGTTGCCGAGGCCCAATCGTACTCCGATGGGGTCGACATCGGGTATGAACCGTCTCACGAACTCCTCATTGACGATCGCCGACCGCAGCGCCCATTCCGTCTCGGCATCGTCTTGCGCATCGGTCTCGTTGAAATGGCGTCCTCCGATCACCGGCACGCCCAACGCGTCGAAGAATTCTGGAGTAACGGCGTTCCTGGTAATGTCGTCCGCGACGATGCGCTCGTTGGCTTCGATGGTCAAGCCTCCATTCCACGAGCCGTCTCTCACGATCGCATCGCGCGCGGCCCCAACGCGCTCGACATCCGGCAACGCGCGGAGCTCCGCCAGCAATCGCCAAAGAAGCGGCTTCACCTGCGTCTCGCGATATCCATCCTGCACAGGCTTTACGCTGAACATCAGCAGGTTGGTTGTCGGGAAACCTGGCCCTCGGGCCTGGAGACTGCCAAGTGTTCGGGCAAAGAGGCCTGCGCCAATCAACAGGATGAGCGCGAGCGCAAACTGCGCAGCGACGAGCACCTTGCGCGCGCTGAGACCAGCCGTGACGGCAGACGACTGCTCTTTGAGCGCGCTCACGGCCGGCACGGACGCCGCGTAGAGCGCTGGCAGACCGCCAAAGAGCGGCAGTGCCCGCAGGAGCGCCTGATCCGCTAGGGAAAAGATTGCGGTATTGGCACCGATGCCCAGGGCAAGCGACAGAATGATCGTTGCTGCGGAGACAGGCGAGCTTCTGATCTGACGCAGCGCGTACTGGATATCTCTCGTCAGATGATCGAGCCACATCCAGCGGCTCGACTCATAGAAGCGTTCGCGGCTGCTGGTGGCATTTCCAAAGGCACGGTGCGCGGCCGCCATCGCCGCCTTTCGGTCCATGCCCTGCGCCATCAGCCGGTCAGCCTCGATTTGGAGATGAGCCTGGACCTCGTCGCCGAAATCGTGGTCGCTGCGATTCTGTTTGCGGAACACAACTTAGCCCCCAGCCGCTACCACCCCGCCCCGAGCCCACCGCCGCGGACCTCGGGTTGACATCCGACCCAACAATGCAAGATCTTGGGTCGCATGTCAACCCAAGTCGCGACCCAAGTCACGACGATGGTGTCGCGCTCGCCCTCAACGGTACGCCGCAGCCTGGATGCCGTAGAGCTCCGAGTACTGCCCGCCCCGCGCGATGAGCTCCTCGTGTGTGCCCACCTCCACGACCCGTGCGCCGTCCAAGACGACGATGACATCGGCCATGCGCACCGTGGAGAACCGGTGCGAGACGAGAATCGTGATCCGGCCGGCATCTCTCTCGCCGTGCGCCGCACTGGCGTAGTGTTCGAACAGTGCATGCTCGGTCTCCGCATCGAGCGCGGCCGTGGGCTCATCGAGCACGAGGAGCAGGGGGCGGTCGCGCATGAAGCCGCGTGCGAGCGCCAGCTTTTGCCACTGACCAAATGACACCTCGACGCCGCCTGGCCATGTCGGACCGAGCTGCGTGTCGAGCCCAGACTTCAGACGTGAGACGACGTCGGTGGCGCCCGCCCGCCCGACCGCCCTGACGATCGCCGGCTCGTCCTCGAGGCGCGGCACATCGCCCACGCCTACCGTCTGACGCGCGCGGAGCTCGAAGCGGAAGAAGTCTTGGAACGCGCCGGCCAGTCGCGCCCGCCAGTGATCGGCGTTGATTCGAGCCAACGGCGTATCGTCCACGAGAATCGCGCCCGATCTGGGCTCGTACATCTTTGCAAGCAGCTTGACCAGTGTGGTCTTGCCGGCGCCGTTCTCGCCAACGACGGCCACCACCGCACCCGCAGGCAGCGACAGCGATACATCGTTGAGGACCAGGCGTGATGTGCCTGGATACGCAAACGACACGTGATCGAAGCGAATGCCGTTGCGGAGAGCGGCGGGCACCGGCAGATCGGCCGACGCTGTCAGCGATGCGGCGTAGTCTTCGAGCCACGCAAGGCGTCTCGAGCCGTCCATCCAGAAGCCCCGCAGGAAGCCAATCTCGCCAACCGTCGCACCGATGTATGCCGACAGGCGCGATCCCGCTGCGAGCACCAGCAGCACGTCGCCGGCCGGCGCGCCGAGACCAGACGATACGAAGACGACAGCGCCGACGTAGGCGGCGCCGAAGAGCGCCCAGGCCAGCGTGTGCCACATGGCGGAGCCCCACCGCACTGCCGACACCGGCGCGTACGCCCGCTCCCATGCCGCCCGGCGCTGCGCCACCAGTCGATTGCCGATGCCCGTGACGCGCACCTCCTTCCCTGGTGGTGCCGTCGTCGCCGTCGTGAACAGGTGCCGAGCCAGCCGGTTGGCCTGCGCAGCACGCTCTTGAGCCTCGCGTTCGACGACGGGACGCCACGTCGACGTCAGCACTGTGGGCAGCGCGAAGAGCGCGAGCAGCACGAGCGCAACATGAATCGAGGCGAGCAGAGCCACGGTCACACCAAGCCGCAGGATCCAGCCACACGTCGAGAACAGCGACATGTACATGTGATCGAGCACGAATACCTGATCGCGCAGCATCGCGAGCCGATCGAGGTAATCGGGACGCTCGTGGTGCGCGATGGTCGCAATCGAGGCCTGGAGCCGCGCGACGTGCGACTCGAGCGCAATCGTCACCTTGTCGCGGAAGCGGCGCTGCACCCGGGTGCTGACCGTGCGGAGAAACCAGGTGGCCGTGGCCGACAACGCGAGGCCGATGGCCGCCGCGAGCACGAGCCCCGGTCTGCTCTCGAGCACGCCCTCGCCGAGCAGCATCAGCCAGAGCGCGATCAGGGCGTCGGGCAGCGCCGCGAGCTGCGACAACACGAAGGCCGCCAGCATCAGCCGCGGCTCGTGGCGGTAGCCCAGCTTGCACAGCCGCCACATCGACGACAGCGCTGGTGGCAACTGGTCGAGCGTCGTCGGCTCGGTGTCGACAGTGCGCTCAGCCGAGGACGTCATACGTGGTTTCCTCCTCGTCTTCCGTCGCGCTGAAGCGCTGCGCCTGCAGGTTGAACATCGTGCGATAGCGACCACCCTTGGCCATCAGCTCGTCGTGTGTCCCGAGCTCGATGACCCGGCCATGCTCGAGCACGCAGATGCGGTCGGCCTGGCGCACCGTGGAAAAGCGATGCGAGATGAGGATCGTCGTGCAGCGGCGCGTGGCCGATAGGATCCGGTTGAAGATCTCGGCCTCACCGCGCACGTCGAGCTGCGCGGTGGGCTCGTCCAGCAAGACGAGCCCTACACCGAGCTCGACGGCCGAGAGAGCGCGCGCCAGCGCGACGCGTTGCCACTGGCCGCCCGAGAGATCGGTTCCACCTTCATAGCCGCGGGCCAGGACGGTATCGAGGCTGGCCATATCGGCTGCGCCCGCGGAGACGAGCGCGCGGCGTACGACGTCGTCGGGGGCGCCTGCGGGAGCAACGTTGTCGCGGAGCGACAGCTCGAAGCGGGTGAAGTCCTGGAACACGGCGGTCACACGCTCGCGCCAAGACTCCACCGAGAGATCGCGGAGATCGACGCCGTCGACCTCGATGGCGCCCGACTGCGGGTCGTACAAGCGGCACAGGAGCTTAGCGAGCGTCGTCTTGCCGGCGCCGTTCTGTCCGACGATCGCGAGAGACGATCCGGCGGGAATGCTGAGATCGAAGTGGTCGAGCACCGGTGAGGCACCGCGCGGATAGGCAAACGTGACGTCGCGGAAGCGGATCTCGCGCGCCGGCATCTTGCTGGCTGCACGGCTGCCGCGACGAAGCGCGCCGGCGGCGGCCATCGCCGGCTCGAGCCGCAGCACGGCGGCCACCGGTGCGGCAGCGCCGTCGAGCGCCCAGTTGAGGCCGCCGAACGCAATCATCGAGGCGCCGACCGCGCTCTGGGCGAACACGACGAGCTGCGCCAGGCTCAGGGTCCCGTTGTCGGCGGCGTTGGCGAACGACCAGAACAGCGCAACGTTTGCACCAGCGACGAGCAGCAAGCTCCACAGCACCGGCTTCTCACGCAGCCGTGTGGCTTCGTATTGCAGCGCATGCAGGCGTGCGCGACGGGTGACGAAGCGATCGATGGTCCACGCGGCAAGGCCAAAGAGACGCAGCTCCTTGGCTGGAGCCGGATCGACCGCCAGTCGGTAGGTGTACTCGGCGTCGCGCTGCGCGGCGCGGACGACGTCGGTATTGCGGTCGTGCCAGACCGCGCTCTCGCGGAGCAGCCAGTGCGTGGCGAGCCATGCGCTGCCCAGGACGAGTGGCGCCCACCACGCATAGCCGAAGAGCACCATGACGCAAGCAAGGCCGCCAATCAACTCGACCAATCCGCTTGCAATGAACTCCATCGAGATGCTGAGCGGCGGACCGGTGATACCGAGATCGAAATCGCGGGCGACCGTCAGGTCGCTGGTGAGCTTCGGGTCTTCGAGGTGTCCCATCCCGGGAGGGCGGACGCATGCCTCGGTCAGGCGGTCGTAGAGCCAGGCAGCGGTTCGATCGCCGAGGTTTGCGCTCAGTGCCTGGTGGAGAGGTGTAAGCACCTGGAGGAGGACAAACAGAGTGCCGACAAAGGTAAGCGGGCCCGCGAGGCTATGTCCCTGCTGCACCGCGCCCACCAGTACGCCCATGGCAATGGCGAACAGGGCAGGCAGCGCGCCACGAAGGAAGAGCACGAGCCACCAGGCCACCGCGAGGGGAGTATCGGCCCTCGGCAGCACGCTGAAGAACTTCCATTCGTTGCGTTCCCTGAGACGGCGCAACACGATCGGTCCCTCCAGTCACGAGCGCGCCCTGGAGCGCGCGACCCGCCGAGTGCATGCTACTACCTGCCGAGACGCGGTGCCTTGTAAGAAATTGACCAGCCTGACCGTACTCGACGCGTTCGATCCGCGAGCGCCGAGCGTTTACGGATACGGACGAATCGGCAGGCGAACGGAGAGTTGTTGTGGAAGTTATGAGCGCAGGGCTTGGCGTTGCACGAGAGGCGGCAGTCGTCGGGACGCTTGCGGTGCGGAAACCGCGCGGCGAGCACCTGTTCTTCAGCAGTATGGCCGCCGCGGCCGCGCTGACCGTCTTCGCCGGCTTCGCGCCTACGTACTATCTCAAGGGGACGTTCGACGCGCCGGCGCTCACGCCGCTGTTGCATCTGCACGGCGCTCTCTTTACCTCCTGGATCCTCCTCTTCATCCTGCAGACGTCACTCGTCGCGGCGAAGCGGACAGACATCCATCGGCGGCTCGGTGTGATCGGCGGGCTGCTGGCGGTCGCGATGGTCGTGGCGGGCGGGGCGGCGGCGCTCTGGTCCGTCAGGCGCGGATTCACACCGCCGGGTGGCCCGCCTCCGCTGGTGTTCTTCGCGATCCCGGTTGGCGACCTGGTAGTCTTCCCGACGCTGGTCGGGTGCGCCCTTCTGTACAGACGCCGGCCCGACACACACAAGCGGCTGATGCTGCTCGCGACGATCGGCCTGCTGACCGCGGCCATTGCCCGCCTGCCCGTGGTCGCGGGAACAGGCCCGCTGGTCTTCTTCGGTCTCACGGATCTCTTCGTGGTCGTCTGCCTGCTCCACGACCGCCTGATGCGTGGACGCATCCATCCCGCCTTTCTCTGGGGCGGGCTGTTTCTCATCGTCTCGCAGCCGCTGCGTCTGGCAATCGCGGGCACGGGCGCCTGGCTCGCGTTTGCCGCGTGGGTTGCTGGTTGAGGCAAATGGCGCGTTCGCGCCTTCGCGCTCCGCGCTACGGCGGACGGGTCGGCGAACGCGCCCTACCAAGGAAGGTAGGGACGCCTCGCCGAGGCGTCCTTCGCTTCGCCGAGGCGCCCTACACAAACTGCTGATCGTCCGCCGATGGGCCGTAGATCGCCGGAACGGGTCGATCATTGAGCCGCAGATACACGGTCAGTTGCCCCCGATGATGGGCGAGATGGTTTAGTGTGTCCCGAAGGACGACGTGCCTTGGCAGTTCCATGACGACCTTTCCACTGACGAGGTGAATGGCAAATGGTGGATCACTTCAGAATGCTCGCTCGATACAATCGCGTGGCGAACGAGCGGTTGTACGACGCCTGTGCGGCTTTGAGTGATGGGGAGTACCGCAGGGAGCGGCCCGGCTCGTTCGGCAGCATCCATCGTCTTCTCAATCACCTGTTGCTTGGTGACCGCATTTGGATGGATCGATTCCACGGCCAGGGCGCGGAGACGCCACCGTTGGGCGCCATTCTCTTTGACGAGCTGGTCGATTTACGTTCCGCTCGCGTCCGGGAAGATGATCGAATCATCCGCTTCTTCGACGCTCTCGATGAAGGCTTCCTGGCCCGCTCTCTGGACTATGTGAACTATCTTGGGCGCCACTACGTGGACGAGGTTCCGGTTGCGGTGGCACACTTCTTCAACCACCAGGCCCATCACCGCGGCCAAGTGCACGTGATGCTCAGTCAGGCGTCGATTGCGCCACCAAATCTCGACCTCCATCGAATCATCAACCCCTGATCGCCGGTCAGCTCGTCAAGCCGTAGCCCCGTCGCCCCACACTGGCAGCCGATGCATCGTGGTTGATCACTAGCGCTGTTAGTGTTAGTATGCGTGCCGATACGATATGTCGACGCACGCGCTCCAGAACTTCGAGCTGCATGTGCTCGTGGCCATGCTCCGCGAGAGAGGCGAGACCTACAGCGTGCCGCTCGTGCTCGAGCTCGAGAAGCGCATCGGTCGGCCGGTCTCCCAAGCGGCGGTCTTCATCGCCCTGAAGCGGCTCGAGCAGAAGGGACTCGTGACGTCGCGCCTCGACGAGCCGGCGAGTGGCCGGGTCCGCCGCTACTTCAAGGTCACGAAACAGGGCCTCGCCGCAGTGGAAGCCCAACGCGTCGAGCACGTCCGCCTCTGGCGGGGCCTCGAGCGCGTGCTGAGAGTACACAAGGCCTGACAATGCGCTGGCTCCTTCGCTTCCTTGTGAGCGACGCCGACCGACGCGAGATCGAGAGCGACCTGGCGGAGCTTTACGAAGTTCGGCGGCGTCGGGAGGGAACTCGCGCCGCCACCCGCTGGTTGCGTCGACAGCGCGTGCTCTATCCCTGGCACCTTCTCGTCGACCGCGTGCGCGCCGCCCTTCCTGGAGCCACCACGATGCAGCATCTCTGGCGGGACTTCCGCTATAGCCTCCGCAGCCTGGCGCGGGTGCCGGTGCTGTCGGCCACGATTGTGCTCACCGTTGGCGTTGGGCTGGGCGCGACTACGGCGATGATCAGCCTCGTTCGGGCAATTCTCGTCAATCCGCTGCCGTACGCCAATCCGGGTTCGCTCGTCTGGATCTATACGGACAACTCACCATATCGCTTTTCTCTGTCGGTCGTGGACTACAGGGCGCTCGAGGCGGACCATTCGACTTTCAGCGCGATCGCAGCGTATCAGACCGGGGACGTTACGGTCACCGAAGGCGCGCTCGCCGAGCGCGTTTCCGCGAAGGCGGTGACAGGGTCGTATTTCCCACTCGTCGGCCAGAACGCGCACGTCGGCCGTCTCTTCGACGTTGCCGATGACGAGCGCGGCGATCGGTCCGTCGTCTTGACCCATGCCTATTGGGCGCGACGTTTCGGAGGCGACGCGTCCGTGCTGGGGCGGACGCTGACGGTTGACGGTGCGGGCTACACGATCCTCGGCGTCCTGGAGAGAACAGCGGGTCCGCTCGAGCACGACGTTGTCCTGTTCACCGTCGCCGACTGGGCGACGCCCACGCGAAAGGGTCCATTCTTCACGACCGTGCTGGCGCGTCTGCGGCCTGGCGTGTCGCGCGCGGCGGCGCTCGACGCGCTACACGCCACCAATCGCCGGCTCTTTCCGATCTGGCGATCGTCGTACCAGGACGAGAAGGCGACCTGGGGCATGCTGGATCTCAAGGAGCGCGTGGTTGGCGAGATCGGTTCGATATTGTTCGTCGTGCTCGCCGCGGTCGGGTGCTTGTTGCTCATCGCCTGCGCGAACGCCGTCAATCTACTGATTGCGCGCGGGTTGCAGCGGAGCCGCGAGCTGGCGATTCGCGGAGCGCTTGGGGCGTCGCGCGCGCGCATTCTGCAGCACGTGCTGGTCGAGGCCGCGGCGCTCATTGTCGGTGCCGCGCTGGTGGGGCTGGCGGTTGCTGCTGTCTCTCTGCAGCTCGTGACCGCGCGCGGCACGGCGTACATCCCGCGCATCGACGAGGTCCGGCTCTCTGGTGCCGCTCTCGTTTGGCTGGCTGGCCTGTCGCTGGCGACGAGCATCGTCATGGGGCTCGTCCCGGCATGGCACAGCTCACGGCTACGGGTGGACGAGGCGCTGAGGGCGAGCGGGCGATCGACGACCGATGGACGTGCGGCGCGCCGCGTACGGCGAGCGCTAGTGGCGGCGGAGTTCGCGCTCGCGACTCCACTCCTCGTGGCCGGCGCCCTCGTGCTTGCGAGCCTCGACCAACTGATCCGTGTCCCTGTCGGGATCGACACGGCGCGCATTCTCACCGCGGCAGTGTCGCTTCCCAGTGGACGCTACCCGCAAGACGTGGATCGAGAGACGTTTTGGAAGCGTGCGCTGCAGCGCGTGGCGGCGCTTCCGGGTGTCGAGGCCGCCGCGCTCGCCGACAGCCGGCCGCCCGACGACATCGGTATCCGGAACAACTTCGATCTCGAAGATCGCCCTACGCCACCCGGTCAAAACCAGCCAATCTCTCCCTGGGTGGCGGCGTCCCCCGAGCTCTTCGGAACCGTCGGCCTTCGTCTCGAACAAGGCCGGCTCCTCGACGATCGCTCCCTTCAAGAGGATGTCGTCGTCGTCGACCGCGCGTGGGCCGACCGATTCTTTCCGGGCGAGGAGGTCTTGGGCCGCCGCTTCCGTAGCGGTGGGTGCACGAGCTGTCCGTGGACCACCGTTGTCGGTGTGGTGGGTAACGTGAAATGGACCGGCCTCGACGCCCCGGAGGACGGCACGGTCTATTTCCCGTTCGTGGATCTCTCGAATGCCTTCCTCGTGCTCCGGACAACCGGCGACCCCGGGACCTTGTCGCAGTCCCTACGCCGGGTGATGAAGGAGCTGGACCCGGGCCTCGCGCTCTCGAGCGTGGCCACGGGCGACGAGCTGGTCGCTGAGGCGCTCGCGAGGCCCCGCTATCTCAGCGTGCTCATCGGCATGTTTGCGCTCACGGCGCTCGTGTTGTCCGTCATCGGCATCTACGGGGTCATGGCCTACTTCGTCCAGCAGCACACACGCGACATCGGGATCCGGCTCGCGCTCGGGGGCGATCCCGCCCGCGTCCGCCGCATGATCGTCCTGCACGGGCTGCGGTTGGTCGTGGTAGGCGTGACGGTTGGCATTGGAGCCGCGCTCGTCGCCAGTCGCTTGATGGCGACCGTCCTCTTTGACGTGAGCGCCACAGATCCACTGACGATCGTTGGCGTGGCAGCGACGCTCGTGGCCGTCGCGCTCATAGCGTGCCTCGTGCCGGCGCACCGTGCGGCCGGCGTCGATCCGGCGGAGGTTCTGAGGGAGGGTTAGTCGACTGCTCGAGCGGCTTCCTGCCATCAGAGCAGCTACCATCGATCCGTGCATCGTTCTCCGGCACGAGTAGTTGTTCCCCTGCACACTGATGCCGTACCATCGTTGTTGGTTAGCCTTCTTCCGAAGGTCATGAATGAACGTTGCCTCGGACCCAGTCATCTCTGCGCTGGACAACATCGTCCGCAACGGCTCCGCGACGGAACAGGTCATGGACGCCCTCCGGCGTGTGCTCCAGCAGCTCGAGTCGTTGTCTGAGCAGATGGCGTGGGGCGTGGCTACGAAGTGGCGATGCGGGCGAGCGTGGGCAGGGTCAGGTTGCCGCCGCTCATCACGCACACGACGCGCTGTCCGCGCAGCGCGTCGCGCTGCTTCCAGGCCGCCATGAGCGCGGCGGCGCCGGCGCCCTCGGCCAGATTGTGTGTCGTCCGCAGCGCGAGGCGTACGCCGTCCGCCAGCTCCTCCTCGGTCAGCGTCACCACATCTGCGAGGCCCTTGGCAAGAATGCCGAACGTGAGGTCGAACGTGACGCGCGTGGCCATGCCTTCGGCAAACGTATTGGCGTGCGTGCTGGTGACCCGCTCGCCCGTCCGCCACGACCGGGCGAACGCGTCGGCACCGGCCGCCTGCACACCGATGATGCGCGCACGGCTGCCGAGGACGTCGCGAACCGTCACGAGCCCTGACGCGCCGCTTCCACCGCCAATAGGCACGTAGATGACGTCGACATCCGGCAGCTCTTCGAAGATCTCCAGGGCATAGATTGCGACGCCGGCGATGAGCAGCGGCTCGTTGGCCGAGTGCACGTAGCGCATGGTTCCGGTGGCAGCGCGCCGCTCCAGCTCCTCGCGCGCTTCGTCGAAGTCGCGACCGTATGCGACCACCTCGGCGCCGAGGGCACGCATCGCCGCGTTTTTTTCGGGATTGTTTCCGCGCGGCACCAGGATGGTGCAGGGCACGCCGTATTGCCGGCAGGCGAGCGCCATCGACTGCCCATGATTGCCCGTGCTCGCCGTGATGACGGGCATGCCTGGATCCGTCTCCACCAACGTCGACACGAGATTCAGCCCGCCCCGCACCTTGAATGCGCCGGTCGGGAGATGGTTTTCGTGCTTGATACGTATGTCGCAGCCCAGCTCCTCGACGAGGGTGGGGTGCGACAGCAGCGGCGTGCGGGGCAGCCGTCCGTTGAGTCTCGCACGAGCTCGAAACACGTCGGCGAGCGTCGGAGGGTGCAGCGTCGGCCTCATGCCTGCCTCGCGTCAATCAGTCGGGCGCGTCGAGCAATCAGGCGCGAGCAGCCGTCCCGCTCTGCGCCGCCGCTGAATCGCCGTTCCGACGCTGACGCCGTCGTGTGACTCTGGTCGCGCGCCGCTGGCTTGCCTGGCTCTCATGCCTGATCGCTTCGAGTAATTCCGGTTTCTCTGCTGCGATATGCAGCAGAACCAAAGCCGGCCCTTCGGGTACACGCCGGTCCGCTTCCCACGCTTGTACAAGCTTCGTACTTACGTTGAGATATCGCGCGAAGACCGCCTGCGAGGCATGGAGGGCAGTGCGAACGCGCTTCACCGCGCGGCCGTTCAGCGGTGCCGGTGGAAGCGGCAGCGTCGCCGTTCGCAGGTTTCGCTTGCCCTCGGCATGCTCAAGCGCCTCTTTCATCGATCCGAGAAGCTCCCCAAAGGTCTCTTTCTTCATGGAACTCACCTCACGCCTGGTCTCTGATCTGCGTGGCAATCTGTCGCAACTGACGCTTCTGTTCCGCCGTTAGCTTCGCGGATTCGTTCTTCCCGTACACGAAAATCAAATAGATGCGGTCTTTATGTTTGAGCCACAAGTAATGAACGCGCGCGCCGCCACGCTTACCCTTCGCCCGCCCTGGATCACGCATCCGAACCTTGCGCAGCCCGCCGGTCCCCGGTTCCACATCGCCCGCTTCCGGATTGGCAAGCAGCTCGTGCTGCAACATCTGTAGGGAATCCTCGAGGTGGAGCGCAGTTACGCGCTTCGTGAACACCGTCGTCTCGACGAACGTCAGAAGGCCCGGAGTCGTTGCCATGCCCTACA